>JAOPYU010000056.1 GCA_025964455.1 Thermoleophilia bacterium
GTGCGGATCCCTGCCCACTCGGGCATCAGCTGTGCGATGGGACTGCCGACCGCTCGACCCGCCCCGACACCGAGCAGGCGGGCCGCAGCAGGATTCCACACGCGGATCACGTCGTCGGCGTCGAGCAGGAAGACGCCGTCCGCCACGTGCGTGAGGACGTTGGCGGCCTGGGCCTGCAGCTCCAGCTGCGCGTTGAGCTCCAGGATCCGCTGCTCGTGCTGCACGCGCTCGGTCACGTCGTGCAGCATGACCAGCTGCGCCGGTGCGCTCCCCCACCGGATCGCCACCGTGCGCAGCTCGTGCACCAGCATCCGACCATCCGGCCCGACGACGTCGATCTCGGTCTTGTCGGCAGCCACCAGCGGTACGCCGAACGTCTCGCCGACCAGGTCCGCCGCGCTGCCGAGCATGTCCGTCGCAGCCGGATTCGCGAGCTGGATCGTTCCGGATTCGTCCACGACGAGGATCCCGTCCGGGCTGTGCTCGACCAGCTTGCGCAGCGAGCGGGAGTCGAGGCCGGGTCGCGTGCCCGCCAGCAGCTCAGTGACCTGGTGCCGGAACGGCATGCCGGATCTCACCATCCATCTGGTCGGGCAGGTGCATGGGCGAACCGGCGAGGATGCCCGCGATGCTCCGGAAGGCGGCGCGCACGTGCATGCCGGTCGAGTCGATCGAGAACTCGCGGATGCGCTTGTCATGGTTCGACCCGCGCATCTTCAGGACCGTGATCGCGCGCAGCACCTCGCCGTGACGTTCCACGTACCGGAGCAGGATGATCGTGTCCGTGATCGTCGAGATGTGCGCCTCGGTGATGGACGTCCCGCCGAACAGCTCGGCGGTCGTCGAGGTGAAGAGCCCGGCGATGTCGTGGCTCTTAACGAACGACGTCAGCCCGAGCACGAACTCCCGGAAGCTGCGCTCGCTGCTGATGCGCTCGAGCGCGGAGAGGCTGTCCACGGCGACGCGGTCGGGCTGGTGCTCGGCCAACCCCTGCTTGATCCGCAGGAGATGGTCCTCGAGCGCGGCGGTCTCCGGATACGTGCAGTCGACGACGAGCAGTCCGTCGCGCTCGAAGCCCTCGAAGTCGATGCCCCAGCCGGCGGCGTTGCGGAACAGCTGCTCTCGGCTCTCCTCGAACGCGTACAGGAGCGTCCGCTCGCCGCGCGCCGCCGCAGCGGCAACGAAGTGCGAGACCAGCAGTGTCTTGCCGCACCCGGTCGCGCCGGAGGCGAGCACGACCGAGTCGCGGAACAGTCCGCCACCGCACATCTCGTCGAGCTCCTCGATGCCGCTCGAGATGCGCACGTCGGTCGAGTTCTGGGACAGCTCGATCGCTGAGAGGGGCACGACGTGCATCCCGGACGAGATGATCGTCACGGGGAACTGACCCTTCTGGTGGGCGGTGCCGCGGAACTTCAGGATCTCGACCGTGCGGCGGCGACGCTCATCGTCGAGCACGTTGCGCAGCAGGATGACGTTGTCGGCGACGAACTCCTCGACCCCGAACCGAGCGATCGGCCCATACTCGTTCTCGCGTTCCGCGGTCATGATCGCGGTCACGCCGAGCCGTCGCAGCGTGTCGAACATGCGCAGCAGCTCCCGGCGCACCTCCGGCGTGTCGGGGAACTGCGAGAACACCGCACCAATTGAATCGATGACCACGCGCGTGGCCGAGGTGCGCTCGATCGCGTGTCGCACGCGGAGCATCAGGGCCTCGAGGTCGAAGGCGCCGACGACGCTCGAGGCCTGCTGGTGATCGGGGGCGGCGTCGACGAAGGCGAAGCTTCCGTCGGCTTCGTAGGCCGCGAGGTCCCACCCGAAGCTGGACATGTTGATGTGGATGTCCTCGGGGCGCTCCTCGAACGTCACGAAGACCGCGCCCTCGCCGTCGCGGCGGATGCCCTCGACGAGGAACTGCGTGGCGAGCACCGTCTTGCCGGCGCCCGCGGTGCCGGCCACCAGCGTGGTGCGACCGCGGGGGATGCCGCCGTTCCCGATCAGGTCGAGGCCCTCGATGTAGGTGGGGTGCTTCTCGATTCCGTGCATAACGGTCTCTGTCATGACAGGCCTCCGGCGAGGTCGAGGCCAGCGAGCACGGACGCGTGGTCGGAGAGGTCCCCGATCACGCGCCGGCTCGGTGGCGGGGTCTCGCGAACCACGACCGGCGTCGCGAGGAGGCGCTCGTCCTCCGCCAGCTGCGGCCGCGCGACGACGTCGATGACCTCCACCTCGACGGCACGCGGAGGTAGGACGCCACAGATGTGCTCCAGGTTGGTGCGCGCGAGCTCGCTGCGCGGGGAGCTGCCGGTGACATAGAGCTTCAGGATGATCCGGGCCCCGCCGGGGGGCTGCACGAGCCCCTGCTCGCCTGTCGATGATGTCTGCATCGCCCAATTCTGCCCACCTTCACGACAGTTCTGCAGCCTGTCGTCGCAGCTCCGTACGATCCGGCTATGCTGAGACGGAATTCGGTAGGAACGGACGGGAATTGGAGCCAGCCGTGGCAGATGGTGATGCATGTCGCGTCCTGCTCGTGGACGACACGCCGGAGATCCGGCTCGTCCTGAGGACGCTCCTCGGGATCGAGACGGAGCTCGTCGTGGTGGGCGAAGCTCGAGACGGACGCGAGGCGGTCGAGCTGGCCGGCGAGCACCGCCCGGACGTGGTCGTGCTCGATCTGGCGATGCCCGTGATGGACGGCTTCGAGGCGATTCCCGAGATCCAGCGCGTTTCGCCCGACACGAGCATCGTCATGTACACGGCGCACGGCACCGAGGAGACCAGGGCGCGGGCCTTCGAACTCGGCGCCCAGCACTTCGTGCGCAAGGGCGGCGATCCGATCGAGGTCGTCCGGACGGTGCAGGCCGAGTGCGCTGACGCCAGCTGACGGCGCGCGCGTCCCTACGTGCCCGCGGGCCTCAGGCCTCGACGGGAAGCGGCGCGGCGACCGGGGAAGCGTGGTCCTCGCGCGCGGCGTCAGGTGTCGCAGCCGGCGGCTTCGCCGGATTGCGGATCAGCGCGAGCGAGGCGAGGAAGGCGAAGCCCGCGAGCGCGATACCGCCCGTGAAGGCCGCCGACTGCCCGTGCACGAAGATGTCGTGCTCGATCGCGGCTCGGGACATGCTGGCCCCGGCTCCCGAGGCGAGCTCAGAGGCCCGGTTCGAGGCCGCGTGCGCGGACGCGGTGCCCAGCACGGCGAGGCCGACGGCGCCACCGAGCTGCTGCCCCGTGTTGAGCAGCGCCGAGGCGAGGCCGGTCTCGTGCGGGGGAACGCCGGCGACGGCGGTCATCGTGAGGGGCACGAACACGCAGCCCATCCCGAACGCGAGCGGCATCAGGCCGGCGAGCACGCCTGGGTAGCCGCTCGACACGTCGAGCGTCCGCAGGATCACCATCGACAGGACCACCAGCGCGGGACCGGCGAGCAGCAGCGGCCGCACGCCGAAGCGGATGGCGACGCGACGGACCACGACCATCGACATGAACATGATCGTGAGCGGCATCGGCAGGAACCCGAGCCCCGTCCGCAGCGGGCCCCAACCCTCGACGACCTGCAGGTACTGCGACGTGAAGAAGAACACCGCGAACAGCGCAGCAGCAAGGCCGAGCATCGTCAGGTAGGCGCCCGACCGGTTGCGGTTGGCGAGGATGCGGAACGGCAGGAGCGGTGCGGTGGCCCGGAGCTCCACGAGCACGAACGCGGCGATCAGCACGGCCGACGCGACGAGCGAGATGATCGTTTCCGTGTCACCCCACGAGTGGGTGGCGGCGTTCGTGAGCCCGTAGACCAGGGCCATCATGCCAGCGGTGATCGTCACGGCGCCGGGGACGTCGAGGCGATTGCCGGAGCCGCGCGAGTCGCCGAGCACGCGCGGTGCGAGCAGCACGACGAACAGGCCGATGGGGACGTTGATGAACAACGCCCAACGCCAGGAGGCGACGTCGGTCAGGACGCCGCCGAGGAGCAGGCCGACCGCACCGCCACTCGCCGCCATCGCGGCGTAGAGGCCGAACGCGCGATTGCGCTCGTCCCCCTCGCGGAAGGTCGTGGCGATGAGCGCGAGGGCGGTGGGCGCGGCGATGGCGCCGCCGACACCCTGCAGGGCGCGCGCGATGATGAGCGACGCCTCGTTCTGTGCGAGGCCGCCGAGCAGCGAGGCGACCGCGAACAGGCCGACGCCGAAGGTGAACATCCGGCGTCGTCCGTAGAGGTCGCCGGTGCGCCCGCCGAACAGGAGCAGGCCACCGAACGTCAGCGAATAGGCGGTGATCACCCACGTGAGGCCGACGGCCGAAAATCCGAGGTCCTCGCGGATCGATGGGAGCGCGACATTCATGACGGTGGCATCGAGCACGATCATGAGCTGGGCGATGCAGATGATCGCGAGGGCGAGGCCCGGGCGTCGGTGCGTCTGGGTCGGGGCGTGGATCTGGGCCGGGGCGTGGGTCACGGGGTCTCCGATGCGGTGGTGGGAGGAGCGGTGGTCGCGGCAGTGGCGGTCGAGCTGCCGCGTGACAGTCCCAGCATGGGACGCAGGACCTTCGCGACGATGTCCTGCACGTAGGCGCGATCGCCAGCGGCGCCGGTGAGCAGCGCGCGCTGGAGCGTGAGGGACGGAACGATCGAGGAAGCGAACACGACGTCGACGTCGGCGGCGATCTCTCCGCGGGCCTGTGCACGCTCGAGCACCTCGCGGATGCGAGCGATACGTGGCTCGGTGATGCGTTCGCGGAAGCACGCGAGCAGTTCGGGATCACGACCGAGGGCCGAGGCGACGCCGCACATCACGGACGACGTGAAGCTGCTGTGCTTGCTGCAGCCGATGTCGACCAGCGCGGCGAGATCGGTCTCGAGGCTGCCCGTGTCGATCGACGGGATCGATGGCTTCACGAGCGCGAGCGCATCCATCACGAGCTCGGCCTTGGAAGCCCAGCGCCGATAGAGCGTCGCCTTGCCCGCCTTGGCGCGGGATGCGACGAGATCCATCGTGATGCAGTCGTATCCGCGCTCGGCGAGCAGCTCGAGCGCTGCGCGACAGATGACTTCGTCGCGGCTCGCGTCCCTGGGCCGTCCGCGGACGGGGATGGTGTCGGTGATGACGTTCACTCTCTTCACCGTAGCACAAAACGGAACAGGACCGTTTCGTAAGTCATCCGAACGCATGAGGATCGGCGAGCGACGTACACTGCGCTCGTGGAATCGACCTCGACACAGCCCCCGCCACTGCGCGTCGTGATCGTCGACGACCAGGATGGCTTCCGTCGCATGCTCGCG
>JAOPYU010000071.1 GCA_025964455.1 Thermoleophilia bacterium
CCACCGCCGAAGCCCCCTCCAGCCGCAATGCCGTCCTCGACCTCGAGGTGCCGCCGGGCCTCAAGGGCGTGAAGGTCGCCAAGACGTCCATCGGCAACGTGCGCGGGCAGGAAGGCTTCTTCCACTACCGCCAGTACGACGCCACCGAGCTGGCCAAGACCCGCTCGCTCGAGGACATCTGGCACCTCATGCACGAGGGTGAGCTGCCCACGACGCAGGCCGAGAGCGACGCCTACCAGGCCAAGGCCGGCGAGCTGCGCGTCGCCGCGTGGAAGCAGGTCGAGCAGCTCGTCCCGAGCCTCGTGGCCGGCGCCGACGAGAGCAAGCTCGACGTGCTCGGTACGCTGCGCGCGCTGATCTCCGCCGTCGGTGCGCGCGAGGGCTGGAAGCCTTGGCTCGACCTCTCGCAGGAGGAGATCAAGGAGCAGTGCTCGCGCGCCGTGGCCCTGACCGCCGTGGGCGTCGCCGCGATCTACCGCGCCAAGCACGGCAAGGACATGGTCGCTCCCGACGCGTCGCTGCCGCACGCGACCGACTACCTGCGCATGGTCACCGGCGAGATGCCGACGGACGAGAAGGCAGACGCGCTCGAGAAGTACCTCGACCTCACGGTCGACCACGGCTTCAACGCCTCCACCTTCACTGCGCGCGTCGTGGCGTCGACCGGTGCGGACGTCTCCAGCGCCGTGGTCGCCGCGATCGGTTCGCTCTCCGGCCCGCTGCACGGTGGCGCCCCGAGCCGCGCGCTCGGCATGGTCGACGAGATCGGCACGAAGGAGAACGCCGAGCCGTTCATCCGCGCGATCTTCGAGCGTGGCGACCGGCTCATGGGCTTCGGCCACCCGGTCTACACGACGATGGACCCGCGCTCGGTGATGCTCGGCGAGATCGCCGACGGCATTGGCGGCGAGCAGGTCGAGCTGGCGCGCCACGTGGAGCAGACCTCCCTCGACATCCTCGAGGAGCTCAAGCCCGGTCGTGGCCTCAAGACGAACGTCGAGTTTTACGCCGCGCTCGTCATGCGCTCCTCCGGCATCCCGGACGAGCTGTTCACGCCGACGTTCGCGGTGAGCCGCGTCATCGGCTGGACCGCCAACATCCGCGAGCAGGTCGAGAACGACAACCGCATCTTCCGCCCCTCGGCCGAGTACGTCGGCAAGGAGGCGCCGCAGCCGGTCCCGTCCATCTGACGCGATCCAGCTGCGTGACACGAGGTGAGGCGAGGCCCGCGATTCCGGTCGCGGGCCTCGCTGTCTTCCGGGGGGCGTGCCCGCTCGGAACGGCGCATGAGTGGTACGCCGCCGTACGCATGACATGGCGGTGTGCCACTCATGCGCGGGCGATGCGCATGAGTGGCACGCCGACGTACGCATGACATGGCGGTGTGCCACTCACGGCGGGAGCGCGGTACAAGGGTGTCGCTATGCGATAGTGGTGTGCCGCGCATCGGATGACTGCCTCGCGGGGAGGCGCTGGACATGCGTATCGGCGTCCTCATCTCCCTGCTGCTCGCCACGTGCGTCGCGCTGGCGGGGTGCGGAGACTCGACCGCGCCACGGCGCGGCGCGGCTGAGGCCGGGGCCGGCACGATCCGCCTCCATCCCGTCGAGGTGCGGGGCGGCAGCTTCATCGAGGGCTTCGTCGCATTCGAGCAGCATGTCGAGGATGACGAGTGGACGCCGTTGCGGCGCCTCGACGCATCGAAGCTCGTGACACTCGAGCGTTCGACCGGCGTGCGCGTGTGGATCCGACCCTGTGACGCCGCGTGTGGAGCGGAGGACCAGCTGCTTGAGCGGTTCCGACGAGGTCGAGCTTCCGATCCGCGCTCGTGGGATCGCCTGGACCAGGGCCTGATCCGGTGTCAGGTGCTCGCGATCGCACGACGCAAGCGCGTCAGCGACCTGGTTCCGATCATCGATGTCCGGCGCGGAGCCGGCTGCGACTGGAGCGGGACCGCGATCGATTCCGAGCGCTGCGAGCCCAGCAGCGTGCGCCGCGACGTGACGAGCCGTCCGCGGGTCGTGTCACCCGAGACGCTGGTGCCTGGCACCTACCGCTTCGTCGAGGCGCGGGGTTGCACGGCAGACGAACGTTCGGTGTACATCCGGGAGGGGCGCTGGCGTGGGCGCACCGATGACTGCAACAGCGCTACGGGCACATGGAAGCGCGACGCGACGGGGAGTCACTGGTACGACCGTTCGAGCACGCTGATCGCGTGTGGTGGAGACCTCGGTCTCCACGAGACCGAGCACATGGAGGAGTTCGGGGGGCGCTTCCTGCAGTTCCGGGACCGCGACGGATTCACGATCGCCGTCGCGCGGCGGTCGTGACCCCATCAACGCAGCGAGCGCAGTTCCTCGAGTGACGTCACCAGGCGGACCCCGGGACGGACGGTCACGCCGGCGGATGCTGATCCTCCGACGATGACCCGCCTTGGCCGTGAGTGCTTGGGAAGTGCGAGCAGTTCGGTGATGAGGGCGTCACAGGCCGCGACGTCGGTCGTTCGGGGGACAGAGAGCGCGACCAGGACGGGCCCGAATGATTGGGTCATCGCCACGAAGTCATCGACCGGCACGTCGGCGCCCGCGTATCGCACCTTCCACCCGTCACGCTCCATCACCTGCGCGACCGCGATGGCTCCGAGCTCGTGACCGAGCGCCGCGACGAGCGCCCGCCCGCGGGTCGGCTGGGGGATGGGAACGCGAGCGTGCAGGGCGATGGCGACCGCGCGGGCTGTCGCGGTGGCGACGTGCTCCTCCGCGACGCTCGTGTCGCCACTCGCCCACGTGGCTCCGATCGCCCCCATGGCGTCGGTGAGGAGCCGCCACACCGAGGCGATGTCGTCCGGAGCGCCCTGGAAGGTCCGGCACGCGAGCTCGGCCCCGCGCTGATCGCCAGACACCAGCAAGGCGGCCACGTCCGCGGGTGACGTGGGGGCCACGATGGGGCGGTCCGGGTCGGGGCGACGGGCGCTGGACAGCTCGATCAGCAGGGCCGCCGCAGCTTCGAACGGCGCCGGGTCGGCACCCGACGCTGCGCGTTCGAGAAGCTGCCGCCCTGCGTGGGTCAATGCCAGCCGGCCGCCGCGTCGGGACGGTGCCTGTACGCGCTCGACGAGCAGGCGACCCTCGAGGCGCCGTGCGGCGTGGGTGACGGCGGCATTCGTGACGCCGAGCACGTTCGCCACGTCACGGGTGGGGAGCTCGCGCGCGGACGCAATGCGCAGCAGGTCGAGCTCCACCGGAGACAGCTCCAGTTCCGTCTGGAGCCTGCGGTCGTGGAGGCGCGCCGCCAGCAGCAGCCGATCGAGCCCGTCGGCATCCGCGAGGATCGACAAATTATTTGTCACAGTCTCAATCATCAAGGCGGGGCCTACCCCAACCGATGGTACGTGAGACAATCGGGTCGCCCGGATGGCGCAGGAGTAGTGCCTTGCGCCGTCCGTATCCTCCATGATCCATCGCCCCGCGCTCCTCCCCATGGGCGCGGGGCGATGGGGCGCTTTCCTGCCGAAAACTGCCCAGTCTCGGTCGATCTCCAGAGCATCCGCGTCGATGCAGTACGGAATGCCCGCTCCGGTTCCCTCACGCCCGCGTCGCGCGCGCGGTCACGTCCGTCGCCTGATCGTCGTCCTTGCGCTGGCGTCGTCGCTGGTCGCCAGCGTCATCGCCGGCACCGCGCCCGGCGCATCCTCTTCCGTGGTGGTGTCGCTCGACGTGCCGAGCGCGACGTCGATGACCAACCAGTGCACGCAGCAGGCCGCGTGGAACCTCGGCACGGTGCAGCCCGGCACTCCGGCGACGACATCGAACGGCGCCGACGTGTGCCGGATCCGGTTCTCGTCGACCAACAACACGTCGGCGCTGCGCATGTACCAGGCGGATCGCGAAGGGACCGCGATGGCACGGGCCAGCACGACCTGGGACAAGCGGTCGAGCTCGGACAATTACCTGAATGACGTCGACACCTCGACAGGCGGCAAGGCGGTCGCCGTCGGCTCCGGAGGCAACGCCTTCGTCAGCAACAACTCGGGCGCCTCGTGGACGCTCAGGTCGAACGTGATCGGCACCTACAACAACCTCAACCAGGTGGACGTGCTCGATTCGGACCCGAACGTGATCTGGGCGGTCGGCCACGACTCCGACATCACGCGGAGCATCGACGGCGGCACCACATGGACGGACGTCTCCACCAGCGGCTCGATCACCCTGGTGATGGTCATGGCGGTGAGTGCGACCGAAGCCTGGATCGGCGGCTCCAACGGGACGCTCCAGGTGACGACGAATGGCGGCGCGACCTGGACACCCGTCTCGTGGGGCTCGACCGCCAGCATCAACGACATGCAGCGGCGCACCGCGACCGACGTCTGGTCGACCGGCAGCAGCGGCACGATCCGACGTTCCACGAACGGCGGGTCCACCTGGGCCCCACCCGCCGGATCCTTCGAGTGGGCCCACTACGAGGGGCTCGACCTGGTCGGACCGTCGACGATCTGGGCAGCCGGAGGCGCTGGCGGCATGGCGAAGATCACGCGTTCGACCGACGATGGCGCGACCTGGCAGAACCGGTCCACCTACCTGGGCGAGGCGCTGCTCGACGTGATCGCGACGACCAGTACCGAGGCCTGGGCCGTGGGCCGCGGTGGCACGGTGCTCTACACCAGCGACGGAGGCTCGACCTGGTCGAGGCGTGACGGGCTCGTCACCAACACGCTGACCGGTGTCGCGATCGCCACCGACGGCGGCCTGCTGGTGACCACCTACGGGGGCGACATCATGCGCTCGACCAACGGCGGCACCTCCTGGACGATGCCCCATGACCAGGGCGCGCAGCCGGCGCTGAGCGGCGTCGCCTCCCCGGCCCTCGACCGGCGTACGGTCGTAGCCGTCGGCGATGATGGAGCCACCCGCCGCAGCACGGACCTCGGTGTGACGTTCTCGAGCGTCAGCAGCGGCACGTCCGCTCACCTGCGCGGCGTGTCGCTCGCCCACGACGGGTCGGGCTGGGCAGTCGGATACGGCGGCACCATCCTGCGGACGGTCAATGCGGGTGCCAGCTGGACGCCGCAGACCAGCGGCACCGCCCAGGACCTGTTCGCGGTCGACGCTGTGACCGCCCAGATCGGATGGGCGGCGGGCCGCAACGGCACCGTGCTCCTGACGGTCAACGGCGGTCTCTCCTGGACCGCCCGTCCGAGTGGCACGACCCTCGACCTGCGAGCCGTGACGGGTACCGACTCCTCGATCGCGTGGATCGGTGGCATGGGTGGAACCCTCCGACGGACCGGTGATGGCGGAGCCACGTGGGTCGCGCAGACTGCGCCACAATCCGCCGATGCGATCTACACGCTCGAGGCCACGTCGCCGACGACGGTGTTCGCCGCGATCGACTGGACGGGCGCGATCCGCACGACCAACGCAGGGGCCACCTGGGTGAACGCCGGGACCGCCAACATCGGCGGGGAGAAGGGTCTCGCCGTCGCCGGGGATGGTCAGTCGCTCCTCATTGCCGCGGAGTTCGGACGGATGGCTGCCAGCTACGATGGCGCGACGTGGGCCGGCGCGGGCAACGCCGGTCACTACCACCACCAGCGTGCTGCAGTGGCCATCGACGCGAATCGCTTCGTCAGCGTCGGCGAGAACCTCTCGATCAGCGTGTCGCGATCCCGTGATGCCGTGAACGATTACGGCGCCGCCGGCTCGACGTGGGCGAGCCCTGCGAACGGCCTCTTCGGCGTGTGCCTGCAGGACGTGGGCGCCGGTACGACACCGGTGTGGACTGAGGATGTCGGCAACACCGCGGGGTTGTGCCAGGCGCTCGCCGGTGACACGTGGAACGCCATCCCGATCACGCCCACCTCGATCGCGACGACGACGCTCGGAGCCGATGCGTACGTCGACCTGGTGTGGGGTGCTCGCGCTCCGAGCGCGCAACCAGCCGGCGCCTATGCCGCCACCGTGACCTTCGAGACGCTCGCGCCGGCCGTCTAGCTGAACTGCGAGCCGGTAGGCTCGCGCCCATGTACGCACTGTGTGCAGCCAACGCCGCCTACCTCGCCGGCCTCGTCGCCGGGGAAGGCGACGATGCGTGCATCGTGGCCGGCACGGGCGCGCCGCTCGCGCGGATGCTGCGCCGCGGCGGTGCGGTCGCGACGACGCTCGACGAGCACGAGGACATGCTGCGCGCCAACGTCGGCTCGCCACTCTCGGCGGGGATCGTGATCGGCGCGGCACCCGTCGTGCAGCTGCTCGAGGACCTGGGCGTTCGCGCAGTGCTCCCGTTCAAGAGCGGACCCCGGCTCTGGAAGATGGCCGAGTGGCAGGGCCTGCGCGTGCTGGCGACCGCGGACAAGCTCACCCGACAGCTCGAGAACAAGCTCGCGCTCACCGAGATTGCCGGCGCCGCGGAGGCGCGCATCCCGGACACGGTAACCGTTCGGCTCGACGAGGGCCTGGCCGCGGCGGCGAACGAGATCGCACTGCCGCGCGTGTTCCAGCCCGCGGTCGGATTCGCGGGCGCCGGCACGGTGCTGCTCCGAGCGCCGCGCGACATCGTGAACCTGGTCGAGCACGCTCCGGGTGGCGTGACGATCGGCAAGCTCGTGGAGTACGTCGACGGCGAGCCGGTCACCATCAACGGGGTCGTCATCCCGCCCGGCGTGCACGGGGCGGACGAGACCGACGGCGAGGTGCTCGTCGGGATGGTCGCGCGCCAGCTCACCGGTATCCCGGGCCTCACCCCGACCGACTTCGGCTCGTGCGGCAACGACTGGGCGCTCCCTCCGCAGCGCGCCCAGGTGATCGCTGCCCGATCGCTCGCCGGCCGCATCGGTGAGGTGCTCGCAGCACGCGGGTTCGCCGGCGCGTTCGGCATCGATGCCGTGATCCCGACGGGGGGCGGCGTTCCGGTCCTCATCGAGATCAACCCCCGCTGGACCGCGAGCCTCGCGCTGCAGGTGGAGCTGCAGGAGCTCCAGGGCCTGCCGACGCTCCTGGATGCGCACCTGGCCGCGTTCGGCTGGGAGCCCGACCAGCGCGCCAGCCTGGAGGAACTGCGCGCGGCCTACGGACACGACGAGGACGCCGGCTGCACGCGCGGGGTCGAGCCGGTCTCCACGGTGATCGCCTACAACTCGAGCGGTCGTGACGCCTTCATCGACCCGGCATTCGAGCCGGGGGTGTGGCGGACCACCGGCGCGGGCGCCGACCTCGACATCGAACGCGTCCGCGACGGCTGGCGCTTCTCCCACATCGAGGCGCCCGACGAGTTCATCGCCATACCGCACGGCGTGGAGCGTGCCGTCTCGCACGGCTCATACCTGGTGCGCATCGTGCGGCGCGGACCGGCCGCGGCAAGCGCACGAGCGAACGAGCTGCGCGACGATGTGCGCCCGCTCATCGAGCGGGTGGTGGCGCGCGCCACACGCCGCGACGCGTCGTGATGCGTGACCCTCAGGCTGCGGCCGTCCAGTAGCCATCGGCGCCCACGGGCTCGAATGCGGCGTGGGCCGCGAGCAGCTTGGTGCGTGCGCTGGCGAGGTCGGTTCCCAGGAGCGCCGCGACCTCCGCAGTGGCGAGCGGCTCGTCGGCCCACTCCAGGATCTCCTCGACGCCCGTCGGAGCGGGCCGCCGCGTGAGACCAGCAGTGGCGCCGAGGTTCGCGAGCTCCACGTCGTAGGCTTCCCACGGCTGGAAACCCGGGGCGACGCGCGTCGCGCCGTCTGCGGAGAACTCGTACGACGGGCACGAGTACCGCCGGCCGCCATCTTCGGACGCCGAGAGCTTGTGGTCGAGCACCAGCGCAACCGGGTGCGGCGTGCGCGCGGCGCGCATGTCCTCGGCGAGGGCGGCAGCCGTTGCGTCGCTCGCCATCCACGACGCGAGCTCGGCAGGGTCGAGGCCGACATCGCTCGCGGCACCATCGATCGTCTCGTCCGCGTCCAGCAGCTGGCCCGCCATCGTTCGCACCCGCAGGCGTCGCAGCACCGCCTCGTGCAGCTCGGGCGCGTTGAGGCGCGTCGCCACGACGGCGCGACACGCGCGCACGGTGCCTGCCAGGCGAGGCCGCTCCGTCGGGTCGATCGGCATGCCGTGCTGGCGCTGGAGCTGGTCCTGCGCCTTCGCGATGAACGCCGTGTCGAGCCCCTTGGCCGCGTACGCCTCGGGGTTCTCCGCAAGGCCGACGAGCACCGTGCGCCACTCGAGCTGGTCGCCGTAGAACCAGCGCAGCTGCTGGCGCTGCGGCTCGGCCGAGAAATCGAACGGGCACGCCGGATCGGCGTAGTGGGTGACCTGCAGCATCGGTGGAGCTCCTCGTAGTTGCGTACGCAACTACACCGTATGTGACGCCTCGACGCGCTGCAGTCGACCGCCGCTGCAAGGCCATCGCGTCGATCGTGGAACCGATCTCCCGTGGACCCCGACACTCCGGCAGCGCGTGTTGTTGGCAAGGGACGGTGGACGACGTGCTGATCGGGACGAATCGCGCCGTGCTGGGCGCAGGAGCAGGACTGCTGGTTGCCGGCGGCCTGACTGCGTGGGCGATCGCCCGGGGTCGAACCGACCGCGAGACCTCCTTCGAGCATGCCGCCGATGCGCCCAACCGTGCAGGTTCCGCCGTGCCGAAGAGCGCGGCCGGCGCCGGTAACCTCGCCGTCGCGTGGTGGCCCCAGGACATCTCGCTCACGCAGCGCGACCACGCTGCCACGCTTCGCTTCCAGTCGACGATCGCCAACGTGGGCGGCGAGCCGGTGGAGATCCGCCCGGGCGACCGCGTGGAGTACACCGTCGCCCACCAGGGCCGGGACGGCTCGCTCGGCGAGATCGTGGCCCGGGGCTCGGCGCCGCTCGATCGCGCCGACGTGCAGCCCTTCCCCGTGCCGGTCGGCGTGGAGATCGGTCGTTCGATCGAGACGTTCGGGGTCGACCTCGCCAACGTCCACCGGCTCGAGGGCCGCTCGGCCGCGATCGTCGGCGCCGGCCATGCGAGTCAGGCGCTCGAGATGCGCGACGCGACGGCCGGCCTCTACGTGCTGCGCCAGCAGATCGTGCGCGCGGACGGCGCGCGTGACGGCTCACCCGCGGACGACGCACGCCTCACCGAATTCCTGCTCGACGGGACCGGCGGGATCCTCCACACATCTTCGCGATACGCCGGCTGACGGCACAACACTGACACGACACACCACACGGGACGGACGGGACACACCATGAAGCTTTCACCCACGATGCTCAAGCTCGGCACTGGCGCACTGGCGGCCGGCGCCGGGGTCGGCG
>JAOPYU010000095.1 GCA_025964455.1 Thermoleophilia bacterium
GCGCGCGGGGAGCAGTACTGCCCCCGCTCGATGGTCGGCGCGGGGCCGCCGACGCGGGCGCCCTGCGCTGCGTGCTCCGTGGGCGCTTCGGCAGCGCTGCGTGTTCGGCAACCGGGCGGCGTCGGGCAACGGGCGGCACGTCGACACGGATGGGCAACACCGGGGCCTCGACCGCTGGCGCGCCCAGCCCGGCCGCGCCCGCGTCCTCTGTGGCGGGTCCCCCACCACGGCTCGGTATCGGTGCCACGAGCACGACCGCCACGATCGCCGCGGCCGCCAGTGAACCGCGACGGACCAGCTGCACGCGTCGCTCGGTAGCCGCCAGCTGCTCGCTCGACGGCGGCGGATCGAGCAGGAAGGCACGCACGTCGAGTGGTGGATCCTCCTCCGACGGCGAGCCGATCACCGCCTCGAACCCGTCGCGCACCCGCTCCAGCGGGTCGACGTGGGAGGTGTGCCCGCGTGGGGGATCTGGCGGCTCGAGGTCGGTCAGCTGCATGGAACACAGCTTCCGCCATCACCGCGCACGCGACTCGCACGGTCTGTGCCTAGTCGGTCGCGTTTTCGTCACGAATGTCAGGAGGCCGCGGCCACTGCCCCGGTGGCGACGAGCGCCATCGTGATCGCCTGCGCATGGCTCGCGTGGGACACGAGCTGCACATACGTGTCGCCCGCCTCGACGCGGGCGTAGACCACGTCCCCCGAGCGAGCCGGCTGCGCGGCAGGGAGCTGCCACGTGCCGTCCGCGCGTCCGAACGTGACGACCGGTGCGGCGTCACCGCTCCAGCCCATGCGCAGGCCGATGTTCGCGGCCGCGGGGACCCGGACCCACGTTCCCCAGGCTGCACCGGGTTCGATCGCCGCGTCCCACGTCGGCCCATCGATCCACGCAAGTGAATGCACGACACCGTCGCCGGTCGCCATCACCGGGGCGCCGGGTGCCGGTCCTGGGCCGCGCATCGCAGACGCGCCGACGCCTGCACCCTCCACCTCGAGCTCGAGCTCCGACCAGGTGGCGAGCGCCGCGCATGCGAGCACCGGCAGGCCACCCGCCGCCGCGACGCCCGACAGGAACGCCGCGACGGGGCCGGGCGTGTTGGCACCTACGACCATCGCCACGAGCACGACCGGAATCGCGACGATTCCGGCCGCGACCCCCGCGACCAGCGTGACCCCGGCGAGGCGCAGCGGCGACGCGCGCACGGCGCGCAGTGCCGACCTCGGGATCCACGACCTGCCGCCCAGCGCAGCGCCGCACGCCGCCAGCAGCACGGGTGCTCCGACCAGCAGCGCGACGGCGAACCCCGGAAGCACGAGCAGCAGCCCGAGCAGCGGGTGCACCGTCGCGGCGCCCCACCACAGGAGGCCGACCAGCAGCACCGGCGACGCGGCGATGGCCACCCCGCTCAGCAGCCACGGCATCGCCCGCGCGGCGTCCTGCAGGTCATCAACGACATCCATACCGGCGAACGTCTCGTTCGCGCAGGCAGCAGCACGGATCGACCACGCGAGCAGGAACAGTAGCTCCAGCGACGCGAGCAGCATCTGGAGCGTTCGCCCGTCCGGATCCGTGACCCCCATCAGCGTGAACCCGAGCAGCAACCCGGCCCCGGCGAGCACTTCGAGCTGGCCCCGCCACGAGGCGAGGAGCAGGCGAAGGCTGCGATGGGCGACCAAGCTCGTCATCGCAGCTCCCATCGGCATCGCCGGACGCGGCATTGAGCGGCGCAGGCGCCCTAGCGCAGCAGCTCGAACAGCTGGAACACGAGCAGGGTGATGGCCGACCCCACCACTGCACCGGCGAGGACCTCGCCCGTGGTGTGCACCCCGGCCTCGACGCGGGTGTGGCACACGAGCAGCGCGAGCACGAAGGTGAGCGCCGCGACGAGCGTGCCGTAGGGCGTCCCGCTGGTGACGAAGGTCACCGCCATCCACGCTGCGAAGGCGATCGCGGCGTGCCCGCTCGGCCAGCCGCCTCGCAGCGGGGTCCCGTCGCGCCCGAGACCACCTTGAGCGCGATCACCCCGAGCAGGGTCAGCACCAGCGAGATGAACGTGATGTGCACGGGCGCGTTGCGGATCCCGAGCAGGATCTCGCGGGAGGGATCCCCGGCGAGCGGGGCGAACACGAGGTAGCCGACGGCGATGGCGTTGAAGGTCGCGATGAGCACCGCGCCCGCGGCGACGTCCTTGGCGACCTTGGCGAGTGGGTTGAAGCTGGTCGTCGAGACGTCGATCGCCGCCTCGATGGCGGTGTTGAGCATCTCGGCTGCGATCACGAAGCTCGCCGCGAAGATGATGAGCGCGAACTCCGAGCGCGTCACCCCGAACCCGATGCACGCGAACATCGCGGCAGCTGCGGCGACGAAGTGGATGCGCATGTTGCGCTGCGTGGCGAGGGTGTGGATGACGCCCTCGAACGCGAAATTGAAGCTCTGCACGAGCGGGCGCGACTCGTGGAGCCCCACGTACCGGCGCGACGTGCGCACCTTGTCCTTCACCCACCGCAGCATGCGGGGATCCTACTCGGCGCGGTCGCGCGCACCGCGGACGCGGTCCAGGACCAGCTGCTCCAGCTCGAACTGCTCGCGCGCCTCGAGCTCGCCCCGCTCGTGATCGAACCCCGCGAGGTGCAGCGTGCCATGGACCACGCACCGTTCGAGTGCAGCTGCGAGCGTCGCGTCGCCGTCCTCCTGGCCGGGGCCGTGCGGCGCCATCGTCGTGCCCTCGGCGAGCTGGCGGAGCACGTACGCGGGACAGATCACCAGGTCGCCCACGACGCGCGGCTCGCCCGGTTCGATCGGCTCCAGCAACCCGTCGATCGGGAAGGCCAGGACGTCGGTCGCACCCTCCAGCCCGCGGTGCTCGTCGTTGACCGCACCCATGCGTTCAAGACCGACGATCGTGACCCCGACCTCGAGCTGCTCGCCACCTCCGGCACCCGCCTCGTGGAGTGCGGCTGCGACCAGCCTGATCAGCGCGGCGTCGGTGGGGACGCGCTCGCCATCGACGTCTGCGCGCGCCTCGTCATCCCACTCGAGCTCGACCGAGATCGTGAAGTTCGGGCGGGTCGTCACCGCGGTGCGAACACCGGGTTCACTCGACGAGCTCGCGTCACGCCTGTTCTCCCTCGCGCTCCTTCGCCGAGTGGTACGCGGCGACGATCCGCTGCACCAATCGGTGTCGCTGCACGTCGGCTTGATCGAACTGGACGAAGGAGATGT
>JAOPYU010000017.1 GCA_025964455.1 Thermoleophilia bacterium
GGCTTCGACATCTGCAACTCCCATCGTACAAATCACGATGGAAGCGGTCTTCGAGTCCCGACTCGACAACCCTCTTTCTGAAATCACTTCTAAGTCGAGTTAGTCAGCCAAGCAACGTACAAAGCCGTCCAGATCCCCTGGGGATCTGGACGACTTCGGCGTGTTCGTACGAGTTTGTGTGGTCCTTGGGCGACTAACTCGACTTAATCAACTGGGGGTTCACTGCGAGAGCTGGGCGAGCATCTGGCGGCGGATGATCTCCATCCGCATCGCCAGGCCGGCCTGGGTCATCTTCGGGAAGGCCTCGCCGCCGGGCAGGTCGCTGCCTGCCACGAGCGGGCCGACCACGCCGGCGACGGCCTGGTTGAGCGCCGCCTGACCGAATCGAGCGCGGTACTGGCGCATCAGGTTCGCGTCCTCGACGCCATCGCGCAGGCGCTCCATCCGCAGCGACGAGACGGGCTGGCCGAGGGGATCGGTCAGGCCCAGCTGCGGGCGCAGGCCGGGGTAGTACATGCTGCCCCAGCCGTTGGAGACGACGCCGTGCGGCCCCGTGTTCTCCTTGTCGAGCGACTGCGTGCCGACCCAGCTGAGCGGCGCGTCCCACGGGTTGCGCGGCTCGGTGACGTTGACCGGGTTGATCCAGCGGTTGGAAACCGCGACGAACCAACCGTCGAAGTCCTCGCGCCCGAGCGGCCAGAACATCACGCGTGCATCCGTGGACGGTGCGTCGATCGCCATCTGCGGCACGCGCTTGGTGCCGAGCGGCAGGTCGTAGGCCCACGCCTCGCCGCCGTTCGCCTGCACCTGCTTGAGGCGGGTGACCACCTCGCGCGTGCGGTTGATCCCGGCGGCCTTCTGCGCGGGCGTCGAGCCGAAGCCGAACATCCGGAAGTACGGTGCGATCCAGCCGTCCAGGTCGTCGCCGCCCTGACCATCGCGGAGCATGCCGTTGGATTCGGGCTGGCCCTTGCGAGCAGCGCAGTGGCGCGTCCCCGCGACCGTCCGGCACACCGTGCCGCTCGCCGTCTCCATCGGCCAGGAGGTGCCGAGCACCTTCACGCCCGGCGCGTAGTCATGCATCAGCTTGTTGACCTGCGCGACGCCCGTCTTCTGCTGGTCCACGCTCGGCTCGTCGAACGGGTTGAGGAAGTACGCGCGGTGATCCTGGATCCCGGCCTTGCGCCAGTGTTCGGCCACCCGGTAGATGAACCACGCGCTCTTGGTCACGTCGCCGACCTTGTCGTCGAACTTGCTGCCCTTGCCCGCGTCGTCCTTGATCGTGAAGCCGTCCTGGTCACATCGCGCGACGGCGTGGTTGGGCATGAGGGCGATCGGCAGCGCGCCCGGCGCACCGTCCGCCCACCAGGGCATGTCGTCATAGACCTTCAGGTAGCCGTCGGCCGCGCTGCACGAGTAGGTGCCGTCGCCGCTCGGATACGCGCGCTGCCACACGTTGGTGCCGGCGCGATGACGCGCGAGCATCCAGAGCGTGCGGTAGGTCTGCTCGTACTGCGCCTGCGTCGTATCCGCCGGCGCCAGGTTGCGGTACCACGCCGGGTTGAAGTTGAGCAGCACCTTGAAGTTGCGTGCGTCGTGCGGCGCGATCGCCGGATCCAGCGCACCGTTCTTGGCGTGCGTCGGAACGACGGTCACCGAGAAGCGCGACGTCGCGACGGGCGTGCCCGCTGCCGTCCGCACCACGATCGTGCCGTTGTGGGTGCCTGCGGCAGTCGCGCTCGGCACGCTGATGAGCACCACGAAGGAGTTCCACTGACCGCCGCGCGCGAGCAGCCGGCCCGCGTTGCCGGCGCCCGGCACCTGCGGCGGCAGCGGGTCGGCGTAGCGACCGGGGGCCGAGCCCATGCCCGTCGACGGACGCGTGATCGTCACCCACTCGGTGCGCAGCACCTGGGTCCACTGCTTGACGAAGGGCGAGGAGCTCTCGTCGAGGACGGCGTCCACGTACATGTTGGCGCTCGGCTTGAAGGCGAGGATGAAGCCCTCCTCCTCACCGGGCTGCGCGACCATGTGCTGCGGCTGCACCGGGCCCATGAGCGGGCCGCGAACGCCGCTCGGGCGCACCTGCTCCGTGAGGAACAGCGTGCGTGCCTCGGTCGCCGACGCGGCATGCGGCAGCGCAAGCGCGGCCAGCGTCGTGATCAGTACTGCGAGCGTGGCGGCGACAGCGCGCTGCGAAGCCCGCTCCCCCCGGATGCGGATCCCCTTCATGCCTGCTTCTCGGGCTGCGCGAGCAGCACGTCGCATGCGCCGGGCCCATGGCCAGCAGTTGGCCCCTTCTGCGTCGGCGCGCTCGCGCCCTATGCGACAATCCCGGGTCATGCAGCTGCTCTTCAACTCCCACCCGTTCCTGCTGCTGTTCCTCCCCGCGATGCTGCTCGGCTGGTGGGTGGGACAGAGCGCGACGACCAACTGGCTGCGTCGGCTCGGATTCACCGGGCTCATCGTCGGACTGCTCGGGTTCGTCGCGAGCGCGGTCGGGCGCACGGAGGCGCTCGCGCTGCTGCCGCTCGCGGTCCCGGCGATCCTGCTCGGCTGGTGGGTGACGGTCGATCGACCGCAGTACCGGCTCGGCTACCTGGCCTTCATGAGCTGGATGTTCTACGTCCTGAGCTACCCGGACAGCCCCTTCATCGGCGACAAGGTCCACTCGGGGCTCTTCGTCGGACTCGCGCTGCTGCCGCTCATGCTGCTCTCCACGACCGTGGACTACTGGGCTGGCAAGTCGATCCAGCGCGAGATCGACGCGGGCCACGACAAGACCGGTCGCGCCAAGAAGGTGCTGATCTCGGCGCTCGTGTTCAACCTCACGCTGCTCGCCATCTTCAAGTACCTGGGCTTCTTCGCGACGAGTCTCAACGCCGTGTTCGACCTGGTCACGAGCGGTGGCACGGCCGTGCCGGTACCCGAGATCGTGCTGCCGATCGGCATCAGCTTCTACACCTTCAACTCGATGTCGTACACGATCGACATCTACCGCGAGAAGGTCAAGCCGGCCCGCGGGATGCTCGAGTACGCGGCCTTCGTGGCGCTCTTCCCGCACCTGATCGCCGGCCCCATCGTGCGCTACAGCGACATCGACGAGCAGCTGCGAAAGCTGCACCACAAGCTCACCGGTGAGATGGCGGCACTCGGCCTGTGGTTCCTGGTGATCGGCCTGTTCAAGAAGGTCGTGGTCGCCAACGCGCTGGCGGGCCACGTCGACCGCCTCTACAGCCAGCACGAGGCGCTCACGGTGGTCAGCGGATGGGCGGCCGCGCTCGGCTACGCGCTGCAGCTCTACTTCGACTTCAGTGCCTACTCGGACATGGCCGTCGGCCTCGCGCTGCTGATGGGCCTGCGTTTCCCGCAGAACTTCAACTCGCCCTACAAGGCTCGCAATCCGAGCGACTTCTGGCGGCGCTGGCACATGAGCCTGTCGCGGTGGCTGACCGACTACCTCTACATCACCATGGGCGGCAACCGCGGCGGCAAGCTCAAGACGCTGCGCAACCTGTTCCTGACCATGTTCATCGGCGGGCTCTGGCACGGCGCCGCCTGGGTGTTCGTGCTGTGGGGCCTGCTCCACGGCCTCGGCCTGGTCGTGCACCGCGTGGCGAGCGATGCCGGCTTCGTCCCGCCGTGGAAGTGGCTGGCGCGGCTCATGTGCTTCACCTTCGTCGTGATCCTGTGGGTGCCGTTCCGCTCGGGTGAGATCACGCTCGTGAAGACGGGTCAGTCGACCGCGGTGATGAACGACATGCTGGCGGCGATGTTCGGGGCCAACGGCTTCGGGCTGCACCACCTGTCGCGGGCGGATGCCACCGGCTTCCAGGTCCCGCTCGTGCTCGTCGGGCTGATCGCCGTGCTGCTCGCGTGGGTGAACGTGGCGCCGAACACGTGGGAGTTCCGCTTCCGCCCGACGCGCCGCCTGGCACTCGCCACCGCCGTGCTCGCCACGTGGAGCGTGCTGATGCTGTCTGCGCCGAGCCCGTTCCTGTACTTCCAGTTCTGACCGAGCGATGACGGCAGGCGCGACAATCGACATCGAGCGCGCGCCCGAGCACATCCGGCTCGAGCCCGATGCGGCGGGCGACACCGCTGGCACGATCTCCCACCGCGCGTTCGTGGGATGGCTGTTGGCAGGGCTGCTCGTCCTGCTTGCGGCGATCGCCGCCGTGAACTGGTACGTCGACCCGACCGGCGTGACGGGACGCCAGACGCGGTGGCTCGTGGTCGACAACGGCGAGGTGCGAGCCGAGAAGCTCGACCTGTACGACGCGCTCGAGACGCCGCCCGAGGTGGTGCTGCTCGGCTCCAGCCGCACCATGAAGTTCGAGCCCTCGGTCGTGCGCGAGCTCACCGGCGAGGCCGCCTTCAACGCCTCGGTGAGTGGCGGCGTCCCGCGTGACGCGTGGCTGTTCGTGCGGCTGCTCCAGGAGCGCCAGGGCAGCCGCAGCGAGTTCCCGCACCTGGTCTGGGGCCTGGACGTGGATGCCTTCCGGGAGAAGCAGCTGCGCGCCGGGCTCTCCACCGACCCACGCATGTCGCGGTTCATCCCGCGCTCGGAGCGCGCCATGCAGCAGGTCGCGACTGTCGGCACGCTCACCGAGATGCAGACGCTCAAGGCGACCTGGAAGAGCGTGCGCCAGGGCGGGGCAGCGCGACCGAAGGCGACCGCCGCCGAGCCGCTCGAGCGCCGGTTCGACGCGACCGGCTTCCAGCTGTGGTCACTCCCGTTCCCCAAGCAGCCGATCTACCTGCAGCGCGCGGTGCGCAAGCAGATCGACCAGTACGCGGGCTTCATCTTCGGGCGTGACTCGTACGTGCGCGTGATGCGTCAACCCGTCGCCGACTTCGCCGACGTGGTGCGCATCGCCAACCGGCACGGTGATGTCCCGACGATCTTCCTGACCCCCTACCACCCGCTCGCCGAGGAGATCCTGGCCGAGCACGACATCGCCGACCGCGAACGCGACGTGAAGCGCACGCTGCGCAAGCTGCAGCGCGACGGCCTGCGATTCCGGGTGGTCGACCTCACCGAGCTCGAGTCCTTCGGCGGCGACCCGGCGCAGTTCTACGACGGGGTCCACATGACGCCCGCCAACACGCGTCGCGTGCTCGGGCGCCTCGAACGCGACGGCCTGCTCGCACGCGCCGACACCCGTCGCTAGAGGCGCGAGGGGGGCGGAAGGCTGCGCCTGTGCAATTTCGATACCCCCTCGATCGGTTCTGTACATCCGCGTCGATGGCCCCCGAGAGCCCCCACGCACATGTGCAATTTCGATCGAGGGGTGATCGGATCCGTACATCTGGCGAACGGGCCCGCGCTGCATCGGGCGGGCTGTGGGCGATGGCACCAATTCCCGGGCTACAGGGTGGAAGGTTCCCTGCCGATAGGCGGCGCGTGAGCGAATATCAGCCCCAGCAGCCCCACGTCGACCTCCTCCACACGATGCTGCGACGCATCGTCGAGCACGACGGCAGCGACCTGCACGTGCGCGAGAACGAGCCCCCGTTCATGCGGCGGCACGGCAACCTGATCCGCGTTCCCGAGATGGGACCGATCGATCGATCGATGCTCGCAGGCGTGATCGGCGCGCTCACGGAGCGCCGCCCGAACCTGCGTGGCGAGTTCGAGACCAACGGCGAGGCCGACCTCTCCTACGAGCTCGAGGACGTCGCCCGCTACCGCGTCAACGTCTTCAAGGAGCGCGGCCGCCTGGCGATCACGCTCCGCGTGATTCCGGCCGAAGTGCCGCACATCGACAACATCGGCGTACCGCCGGTGATCAAGAAGCTCTCGCTTGAGCACCACGGTCTCGTGCTCGTGACCGGCGCAACCGGCTCGGGCAAGACGACCACGCTCGCGGCGATGATCGACCATCGCAACCGCGAGACGGCCGGACACATCCTCACCATCGAGGACCCGATCGAGATCGTCCACCCGAACCACCAGTCGATCGTCTCCCAGCGCGAGGTCGGCGCCGACACCCGCGACTTCGGCCAGGCCCTGCGTCGCGCACTGCGCCAGGACCCGGACGTCATCCGGATCGGCGAGATCCGCGACGAGGAGACGATGCGCACCGCGCTGGCAGCGGCGGAGACGGGCCACCTGGTCCTCGCGACGCTCCACACGATCAACGCGCAGGAGACGATCGCGCGCGTGCTCGACCTGTTCCCGAGCGAGGCAGAGGCCCAGGCCCGGGCGATGCTGGCCGGCGCCCTCAAGGGCATCGTCTCGCAGCGCCTCGCCAAGACGATCGACGGCAAGCGCACGGCGGTCGTCGAGGTCATGGTCAACACCTCCCGCGTCGCGGACTGCATCACGAATCCGGAGGAGACCGCCAAGATCACCGAGGCGATCGCCGACGGCGAGTACTACGGCATGCAGAGCTTCGATCAGGCGCTCATCAAGCTGATCATGTCCGGCAAGATCAGCGAGGAAGAGGCGGCCCACCTCACCACGAGCCCGCAGAACTTCAAGCTGAACCTCGAGTCGGTGAAGGCACAGACCGCGCTCGACAACCGCAACGCCCAGGCCGCTGCGCCGCAGGCTGCTGCGCCGGTCCCGGCCGCGCCCGGCGCACCCGCAGCTCCGGCCGCGCCGATGGCGCCGAGCCCGGCAGGCCAGATGGCCGCCCCGATGCAGGCCGCTCCTGCTGCCCCTGCTGCTCCCGCACCTCCGACGATGCCGATGGC
>JAOPYU010000128.1 GCA_025964455.1 Thermoleophilia bacterium
GAACTTGTGCAGCGACGCTAGGAAGCTCTTGCGCGTGGAGGCGGAGGGAAGCGCCACGCGCAGCGCGTGTGGCGCGACGGCGTAGCGGTCGCCGCTGAGCAGGTAGGACATGAAGCGCGCAACGTCCGCGCGCCGCACATCAAGCAGCGTCGTGCCGCCGGCGGCCCGCCGCGTCCTGGGATGCGAGAGCCACGTTCGAAACTCATTGAGCTGGGCGCGGTAGCGCACGCGGGTGGAGTCGGCGACGTCGGTCTGCGCGAGAAACTCGCGGATCAGGTCGGTGTCGCAGGTCGTGTCCGGGGTGTCGGGTCCAACGACTGACAGATGGTGGCGCGGCATGGTGTTCTCCTCGTATGAGGAGCCGTGCCATCTCGAATGTGGCCGCAAAAAACGGGAACATGACTGCCGCTGTCCGAAGGCTGCCGCGGGTTCGATTCCCGCCGCCTCCACTAGAAACCCCCTCTTTGCAGGGGGTTTCTTTTTGTGGTTTTTTCCCGTCAAAGTGGCCTACGGAAAGCACCTGCATACTGCCACAATTTGCGCGAGCAGGGAATTTCCACCTCGACACGGCCTGCAAGCAGAGCCGTTTGTTGGTGCTTCGGATGGTAGCGACCAAGGGCGCCGCACGCTCGAATTGCCGCGAGTGTGTGGGGACCTGCGTTGCGAGTCGCAAGCAGCCCCCTGCGAACAGACGACGGACTGGCTGCCAGCGTCGCGGCCCAGTCGTCGCGGTCGGGTATTGGCGTCATCGAGGAGGCACTGCGGTGGCTCACGTGGAGGCTGCCGTCTGCCGATGGTAGGCCCGTGGAGTGGAGCCTTGGACATCTTCGTGGGTGTGGAGGCGCGCTCTCATGCATGGTGATGCTGGCGCTGGCGTGCGTGTGGGCGTCGCCGGCCGCCGCGCTCGAGGTGACCCACGAGGGTTCCGCTACGGTGGTTCACGTGCAGAAGGGCGATCGCTCGAACACGACGAGCTCCAGTGGCATCCACCACTCCTACAGCCTGCCCGGCGACGATGACCAGATCGGCTGGGAGGGGTACCCGATCATCCAGGTCACGCCGGACCTGTTCACGGGCGGCTGGTTCGCCTGTGACCAATGCGGACCTGCGATCGCCACCAAAGAGCTCGTCATCCGGCTTGACCGCCCCTCGGTGATCACGCTCGAGGATCCGGCCCGCATGGGCACCGGCGAAGTGCCGCTCTCGATCAGGGTCGAGGCCAGCTCGGCCAAGGTTGCGGACGGGAGTGCGCTGCAGCTGCACTTCGACCGCAGCGATGTCACTCGCGACGACGCGATCGTCATCAGAAATCGGTCGTTCGATTTCGACGGCGACGGTCGCTCGGAGCTCGACATGTCCGGCATTCGCATGCGCGCCTTCGAGTTGTGGACCGGCGCGGGCAACGACACCGTCGATGCGCGCGGCGCGGGGGTCTACGGTCAGGTCACGTCTTGGTTCAAGTACTGCTGCCAGCAGGCGGCGACGGTGGATCTCGGGGACGGCAACGATGTGATAGCCGGTCCGGAGCAGCTCGCCGACAGGCTCGACCTTGGCCGCGGGGACGACCGCGCGACGCTGGTTGGCGCAAGCACACAGCCCTTGACGATCAACACCGACGGGGGCTCCGACACGATCGATGCGTCCAGCTCGCCGCTTGACTTGCAGGTGTACGCGCGAACGCAGGAGGCGCTCACAATTACACTCGGACGGGGCATGTCGGAAATCCGATCCTACGCGCGCCATGTATCGATCGATGGGCGCAAGTCGAGATCCTTCTCGGCCGGGCTCGTCGGTCATGACGCGGCCGTGACTGGAGGTCGCGGGAACGACCACGTCGAGTTCACTGGCCGAGGTCGGTTCCGCATCAACATGGGTGGCGGCGCAGACGAGGTGGCCTCCCTCGCGGCGCGCGCGACGGGCACGCTCGGTCCTGGCAAGGACAAGATCGAGGGCCTCGGTCCGTTCTGGTTTTCCGGTCATCACTGGCCAGCAGGATCGATTCGTGGCGTATCGTGTGGGCCTGGTACCGACGACGTGATCGGCGGGCGCCCGGCGGGATCCGGATGTGAGCGCAGGCTCAAGACAGGCGCCAAGGGCGGCATCACATTCAGGACGGACGTTCTCCAGCACGCCTTCACGATCGATCGCTGGTACGAGGTGACTGGCCAGGTGAACCAGCGCAGCGAATTCGGGCTGCTTCACGAGCCCGAGAGCCCTGTGGTCAGCGCCGACGCAGAGCACGTCGTGCTCCGCCCAGGCCCAGACCTGCAGACCCTGTCGATGCACCTCACGAAGACTGACGGAGTGACGTCGTGGGGTTGCCATCTGTGCCCGGCTATTGCTCCAACCGCCCAGGTTGACATTCAGGTCCAACACCCGTTGACGGTCAAGATCGACGGACTGAACGCCAGTGCCGCGCATCTACCGCCACTCACGGTCACCGGTTACGGCAAGCGCTCCTCGTACGCACGAATCGAGACAATCTGGACCGGAGCAGCCGACATCCGACTCGTCGGCCGCTCCCTTCAATGGAGCGACGCGCCGGTCGTCGTCATGGCAGGAGTGCCATTCGAGGTCGCAACTATTTCGACCGGTAGCCTCGCCGACCAGATTGACCTCAGCCGTGGAGATGGCTCGCTCGCATGGCGGGTCGAGAGCGGCATGGGCGCCGACCGCGTGACCGGATCTCCGTGGGACGATGGGATCACGACGAAGGGGCGCGGCGCGGTGGTCAACGGGGGCGCCGGCAATGACAGCGTGGACGCTGAGGGCGGACCCTCGATACTTGACGGCGGCGTGGGGGACGACTTCCTCGCTGCTACCGCCGCTGGCTCGACCATCCGCGGGGGGCCGGGATTCGACGACATCGTCACGAGGCGGGGTAGCAGGCTCGTCGACGGCGGTCCCGGCGACGATCGCATCGAGGCTGCGGGTGGCTCGGACGTGCTCCACGGGGGCTCGGGACACGATTTGATCACGAAGCGCTCCGGGGTTCTCGGGGTGGACGGCGGATCCGGAAACGACTTCATTCAGCCGTACCACAAGGTATTGCTGCTAGGCGCGAACTGCGGCTCAGGGATCGACACCCTTTGGTTCGCGACATCGTCGAGGGCGCGCCTCTGTGAGGACGTCACTACCAAGCGCGGTGAAGGCATCTGGTACGACGGTGCACACAGCCAGTTCTTCGAAGCCGGACGCTCGCGCCGTACGTTCGATGATCCACATTTCGAGCCCACTCCGCCCGACGCGCAGGACTGACTACTGCCCCCCCCAGGACAGCCTCCAGCTTCGCTGGGAGTGGCGGCAGTCGATCCGCGTCGTTTGTCGGCGGTAGCTGTCGTCGAATGCCGCCGAATCTGCCACGAAAGCGATTGAGAAGTTCGGGCCGGCCACCGAGGTCCAAGCTTTCAGGCGCCGATCGCGCGCGCGCACGTCGGAGGCGTCGGACGTCGACGGTCTCGGTGTCTCGTTCCGTCGATCAGCTGGTGACGGTGCCGAGTAGTGATCTCAGCCGGCGCAGGTCACCTTCGATCGCTGCGACGCATGCCTCGACGTTCTCGTGCTCGGTCGTCTGCGACCAGTCGAGGACGTAACCGGCATTCCGCGCGAGCTGCTCGAAGAAGATTCGCTGCGTTCGTCCGTTGCCTTCGCGGAATGGATGGATGGCGTTGATCTCGGAGAAGAAGTGCGTCAGGCGATCGACGAAGTCAGTGCGCTCGAGCCCGCTGAGATGATCCTCAGCGGCGAGGTTCGCGAGGAGCTGGGTCGCCTGCTCTTCGATGTACTCGGGTCGGCAGAATGGATGCGTGCGGGCGAGTTCGCAGCTGCGGATCTCGCCGGCCCACGGGTACACGTCTTGGAAGATGGTGCGGTGAATCGCCTGGAGGTGGGGGAGGTCGTAGTCACCCGGCAGGCCGTGCATGCGGATCGACTGCTCGCGAAGGAGCGATGCGCTGCGCTCGGCGTTCTGCAGCTCTACGCGGTCGGTGATGCCGAGTCGGTTGCGCAGGCAGCCTGAGGCCGGGTCTACATAGGAGTCATGCACTCGCTCGATCGGCGGTCGCGCCGAGTGCGATCTGGATCGCCTGCTCGGTGGTCAGCTCGCCGGAGGCGACCCGCTTCATCAGGTCGAGATCGCGGTCAGTCGCCTCAAGACCTTCGAGCCGCGCAGAGGCGACCGAGTTGTCGATGGCGTTCTGCCCGACCAGCTCTGCATAGCGTTCTGCTGACACGATGACGACCTCCGGCTTTCGATGTGCGCCGACGTAGATGGGCTCGGCACCTGGCTCGCGCACGTCCTTCATCACCTGGGCAAGCCCGGTGCGGGCTTCGCGTACTGAAAGGATGCGTGGGACGGCCATGTCCCCAGTATATCGCATAGTGTACCCGTATGGTTACACAAGCGTGTACACATTGCAGGATCGGGTCATTATGCGGTCGGTAATGAGTTGGATCGCGGGTCCGATGCCCGCCGCCTCCAATGAAAACCCCCGTTTTGCGGGTGTTTTCTGATCGCGGTTAACTTCCCGTATCCCGACGGGAATCAAACGTCCTGCAACGCAGGAATTTGAGCTTCGACGGATTCCCGACGGTGCACTGACAGCGACGCGATCGCCATTGGTATGTGCGTTCATCGTAGCGCGGCAAGTGCATCCCAGGCGCCGAAGCGGGCTGTCGAGCGTCTCGCTGCGACCGCCAGCTGTTCGCCCTCTGGGCGGACGTAGCTTCTGCCAGGGTTGGGTCGGCACGGTTGTTCACTCGCAGGTTGCGGTGCCGTAGTCCTCGTAGGGGGAGCTGCTCGGGATGGAAATGAACTGCCATTCGTAGTCGTCGGGGCGGAGTGCGAGGGTGAGCAGTCCGAAGCTGTCGGATCCCCGTGCTTGGCTGTGGGGTTCTGCGCGGCCGAATCCGTAGAATTCCGATCCGCCGGTGCCCACAACGAATTCGCGCATGCCATCTTGGCGTTCTTGGCCGTCCGCGTCCTGGGGTGCGAACCGTTCGTAGTTGTGTTCGTGGCCGGTCAGCACCACGTCGACGCCCGCGTCGTCGAGCGTACGCCACAACGTGCTGACGGAATCGTCGCCGCCGTGGCGGCGACCAGAGCTGAACCGCGGGTGATGCCAGAATGCCAGCGCGCACGCCGTCGGGTGTTTGGCAAGGTCGCGGCGCAACCACCGGACCTGGTCTGAGTCTTCACCGCAGACGTCGAGTTCGCCGCAGTTGGAGTTGAGAGCGATCAGATGCCAGCGGCCGAGGTCGAAGCTGTAGTACCCGGCGCCTGGCTTGCCTGCAGTTCGGCCGAAGTACTCGAAGTAGCCGCCGGCGTCGGGGGTGCGGTACTCGTGGTTGCCTGGCACCGGCCGAATGCGGTCTTTGAGGGCCCCCCAAGAGTGATCGAATGACTCGTTGAAGTCGCTGATGTTGCCTTCGTTGTATTGCAGGTCGCCGAGGGCAAGAATCGCCTCGGGATGGAGGTCTTGTGCCAAGCGGGCAGTGTCTGCTTGGCGGCACTGGTCGTCGTGCACGGGTGAGCCTGGCTCGCACGCTATGTCGCCGGCGGCGACAATCGTGGGCACTTGGTGCGAGTCCTTCGCGGCGGTTGTTGTGGACGTCTTGGTCTTGGGAGGCGGGTCTCCGCGGTCGGCGGCGCTCGGGCCAGTCGCGCACGCGTTCAGCAGCACCGCAGCGGCCAGTGTGACGCCCACCGCGTGCGCGCGGCGCGGGTGCAGCCAGATCAGTGGTTGGCGTCCTTGCCTCATGTTTCCTGCTTCGCGGGGATCTCGATGACGGCTGCCCATGCCCCGTTGACCTCGTGTAGCGCGCAGTCGCCGTTGTGCGCGCGAGCGATGGCCCGCACGATGGAGAGCCCCAGCCCAGAACCCCGGTGGGTGCCGCCTGTGGAGGCGCCTGCTGCGGCGAACGGTTCGAAGGATGCCTGCTGAGGTGAGATGCCTGGGCCTTCATCAGTGACCCACACCGAGACGACCTCGTCGTTGCTCCGTGCGTAAATTGTTGTGGTGCCTTGTCCGTGGCGCAGGGAGTTGTCGATGAGGTTGCCGACCGCTTGTTCGATGAGTACGCGGTCTACTGCCCATTCCCGGTGATGTAGGTCGTCGTCCGCGCAGGTGATCGTTCGTCCGGTGAGTTCGGCGCGGGCGGAGAATCGTTCGATGATGCTGTGCAGGAGTTGTTCTGCGGGCTCGTTGCGAATGGTCAGTCGGATGCCGTCGCGCTCCTGTTCGGTCAGCAGAAGGAGTGAGTCGGCAATCTGCACCAGCCGGTCGAGTTCCTGGTGTGTCCCCGCCAAGTGGCGACGTTGATCAGAGTTCAGTTGGGCAGCGAGTTGCAGCTCGAGCGCGTCGGCATGAGATTTGGCGGTTGCCAGCGGAGTGCGAAACTCGTGGCTGGCCACCGCGACGAACCGCCGCTGTCGTGCGGTGGCATCGCGCAGGCGATCGAGCATGTCGTTCACTTCAGCGGCAAGTTGGTCGATCTCCGTCACGCCACTGTGATCGCTGATCCTTTCCGCGTCGTTGGTGCCGCGGATGCGTCGCGCTTCAGTGCAGATCCTGTGCACCGCGCGAAGCGGCAGGCCCAGCTGGTATGTAGCCGAAGCGATGATCAGCAGGGTGAGCATGGGCGTCAGCGCTAGAAGCGCCAGTACAAGGGCAGATACCGCGTCATCGCGAGCTTCCAAGGGGGCGCCGAGCAAGATGATCACGGGGCGCGAGTCACCGGTTTCAGCACCGAAGGCGAGTGTGCGAAAGGCGTCGTCCTTGACCTGCGTATCGCGTATTCGGCGAGTTCGCTCGTCTCCCGCGCGAACCCCGGTCAGGGCAGTCTTGAGGTCGCCCCCCTTGCCGCTGCCACCAATCACGGAGCGGCCGTGTTCATCGATCACCTGGAAAACGCCGTCGTCGTCGTCGGCGAAGTGGCGTTCCGGGTTCTCGAGGTTTGGCAGGTTGGTGGCTTCTAGGGCGGTTGCGGCCTCGTCTGCCCGTACGCGCAGGCCGCGGTCGATCGTGTCGGTCATCGATCGCCGGAGCCAGATCACGAGCGTGATGGATGCCAACGCAACGATGAGGATCGTCGAGAGCGTGATTCCCAGGGCTACGCGGCGACGGATAGTCACTCAGGCATCCCGGGTGATTCGGTAGCCGATGCCCCGTACGGTTTCGATCGAGTGCGTGCCGAAGGGCCGGTCGACCTTCTCGCGGAGCCGTTTGATCGCCTGGTCGACCACGTTCGACTCCGCGTCCTCGTCTGCCGCCCAGATACTGCTGAGCAGGGTGTGGCGTGACAGCACGACTCCCGCCTTGCGCATGAGCAGGGCTACAAGGTCGAACTCCTGGCGTGACAAATGCAGCTCATGATCGTCTCGCCAGGCGCGGCGCTCGGCGATGTCGCAGCGCAGGCTGCCAACCGTCAATGGTTCGTCTGTCGCCGCGTGGCCTGAGCGTCTGAGCAACGCGTGGATCCGTGCGTTGAGCTCGCGCAGCGCGAACGGCTTGACGACGTAGTCGTCGGCTCCCGCCTCGAAGCCTGCGATCCGCGCGTGGATCTCACCGCGAGCAGTCAGCATCAGCACAGCGACTCCGGGAAATGCCCGGCGAACGGCTTCGCACACAGCTGTGCCGCTCATGTCCGGCAGGCCAATGTCCAGCACGACGACGTCCGCACCCGCTTCGTGCAGCGCGGCCAGGGCCGAGCGACCCGTCCCAACCCCCTCGACGTCGAAGCCAACCCCCTGCAAGTTCTCTACCAGCACCGTCCGCAGGGCGCTGTCGTCTTCAACCACCAGGACGCGTGATCGCAGGAAATCAGGGACATGAATGTCAGCGCTCGGGGTCATGGCCCCATTCTGGACGATCGTCACGAACCGTGGACGCGTGTTGTCATGAAACCGACATCTGCACCGGCGACAGTGCTGAGTGGAGCCCAACGACGCCACCCCGGCCGGGCAGAAGCCAGGAGCACACCATGCGAGATCCCAAGTCAAAGCGACGGCTCATCGCCGTCGGATGCGCGTCCGCACTCGCCCTGACGGGCGGAGCTGTCGCAGCCAACGCAGCAGGCGTACTCGGCGGCGAAGACGCAGCCGAAGGCCCCGACCGGGCAATTACCGGCTCAGCGCTCGAAAAGGCGAGCGCAGCGGCGCTCGACAAGGTCGGCCAAGGCAAGGTCACAGGCACCGAGGCAGGCGACGAGGAGAGCGCCTACGAGGTCGAGGTCACCAAGAGCAACGGCAGCCAGGTCGACGTCCAGCTCGACAAGTCCTTCAAGGTCGTGAGCACGGAAGACGAAGGCCGTGAAGGGACCGAAGCAGGCGAGGACGAGAGCAGCCCAGAGGGTGCCGACGACGCGGGCGACGAGAGCGGACCCGAAGGTGCTGACGACGCAGCCGACGAAGGCCCCGATGCCAACCCCGACGAGCCAGGACACCAGGACGCGGGCGAATAAGGCGATCGCGAGCGACTGGCCAGCGGACCAGACCGGCAAGGATCCCTAGCGGGTCCGAACCCGGTCGGCCCGCACCGACACGTCGTGCGCGCGCTGCGCACCTCGTTCCGGCATAGCTAGGATCGCTCGGACCAGCGCCGGGGAACCACCCCCCGGAGCATGCCGTTCCGGAAGTCATAAGGTGGGCGCTCGAAAGGCACGCCTGACATGTCCGACACCGCTACGATTTCCCAAGGCAGGGGACTGCTGAATCGGGTTCCCGAAGTCACGGTCTTTTTCTGGCTCATCAAGCTGCTTGCCGTTACGGTCGGCGAGACCGCCGCCGACTACCTCGCGGGCAACCTCGGCATGGGCCTCGCGAACACCACCTACCTCATGACGGCGATCCTCGCGGTCGTGCTCATCTTCCAGTTCTCGCGCAAGCGATACGTGGCGGGCCCCTACTGGCTGGCGGTGACCATGGTGAGCATCGTCGGCACGCTCATCACCGACAATCTCACCGACCGCCTCGAAGTCAGCCTCTACATCAGCACGGCCGTCTTCGCGGTTGCGCTCGCTGCGGTGTTCGCGATCTGGCACGCCCGCGAAGGTACGTTGTCGATCCACACCATCTATACGACCCGACGCGAGGCGTTCTACTGGCTCGCTGTCTTGCTGACATTCGCCCTTGGCACCGCTGGTGGCGACCTGTTGTCGGAGGAGATAGGCCTCGGCTATGTCAAGACAGGACTGCTCTTCCTCGTCGGCATCGCGATCGTCACCGGAATGTGGAAATTGGGCGCGAACGCGATCGGAATGTTCTGGGCCGCGTACATCATGACCCGCCCCTTGGGGGCTTCGCTGGGCGACTTCATGTCCCAGCCCGGCTCCGAGGGCGGCCTTGGTCTTGGTACCACAGGAACGAGCATCATCTTCCTGCTCGCGATTCTGACGCTCGTCATCTACCTCTCGGTTACGAAGGTTGACCGCACAGAACTTCGGCGCGGCACCGACGCCGATGTGCTGCCTTGACTCGGCCTAGTCGTCGTCGGTGAAGCGCCGACCGGCCGCGCGCCCGAGCGCATCACCGGCAGCGACGTCGCTCGGGAAATGAACGCCCGAATACACACGCGCCCATTCCACCGAACGGACCAGGTGTTCGTAGTGAGATGTGCGCTCCGGCCACACGCCCTCGAGAACGGTGGCGGCAGCAGCGGATGCCGCCGAATGCCCTGACGGGTACGACGTGTCATGCGGGATCGGCCCGAGTGGCTGGATAGAGCTGTCGAGCTGGAATGGACGCTTCAACGCGTACCGGTGCTTCTCGACCTGGCCTTGAACAGCAGCCGCGGCCATCGCGGCGTTCATGCGAGCCGTGCCCGCCCACCCCTCGAAGAACCCGACGTGCTTCCGGTATGCAGCGGCCTCGGCCTGCCAGAGCCCCCAGCCGCCCCGTTTGTCCAGGTCGATCGCTCGCGCGTCCTGCGCGGGAGTCCGTCGATCGGTTACCGCATGTACGTCCCGAAGCTCAGCACGACGCTGCGCGTCAGTCGGCGGTGGGGGCACGCGGTATATGAGCACGGCACTGGACAATCACAAGACTCCAGGTACGACAGTCTCCTGAACATCGAGAGTCGGGCGCGCCCCGATCCGCTGTGCCCCCAGCGGCCCTCTGGCGCTGGCTCCGCCGCCATATGCGAAGAGTCCGCGCGCTCCAGAAGTCGTTTATGCGTCACCACCACAGCTCCCGCTGCAAGGGCGACTAGCCTGATTCGGGCGTAAACGATGTATTGAGGAAACGCAACTAGCTACAGCCGGAAGGCGTGGATGGTTTCCCGCCGGCGCTCGTTCGAGGAGAACGCGTAGTGGCGGCGGGTCGTTTCCACTGATTCGTGGCCGAGGACGTCGGCTACCGCGTCGGTCTGGGCCGCGTCCGGCCGCAATGAGCCGCCGGGCGGGACGCGTGCCCCTGTGAGGGCGCCCGAGACCTCAGTGCGATCCAGTCGGGGACACGCGCGAGATCGCTTCACCGCCTGTTCACCTTTCGATGGTGATACTCGGGATGTGCGGTGATTTCGCGAACGTGCCGCGCGCGAGGAGGACAGATGGGTCACGACTTGGCAGTGGATGTGCGAGGGGTGGTCAAGCGGTACGGATCGCTCGTTGCAGTGAACGAGGTCACGCTCGCAGTCGAGCAGGGCTCCGTGTACGGGGTGCTGGGCCCGAACGGTGCAGGCAAGACCACGTTGCTTCGCATGCTGTTCGGACTGATCGCCGCTGACGCCGGCACGATTCGCGTGTTCGGGCGCAGCTGGGCCAGCGATGGTGCGCGGATGCTGGATGGCGTCGGCGGTTTCATCGAGAGCCCGAAGTTCTATCCGTACTTGAGCGGGCGCAGGAACCTTGAGGGCTTGGCCCGGCTCGACGGCGGCGTCGCTGGCAGCCGGATCGACGAGGTGCTCGACACCGTTGAGCTCGCCGACCGCCAGAACGACAAGGTTCGAACGTATTCGTTCGGCATGCGCCAGCGGCTGGGGGTGGCGGCAAGCCTGCTGCGCGCACCTCAGTTGCTCGTGTTGGACGAGCCGTCGAATGGTCTCGATCCTGCCGGCATCCGGGACATGCGGGCGCTCATCTCGCGCCTTGCGAGCGAGGGACTGACGGTGCTGTTGTCGTCGCACGACCTGCACGAAGTGGAGGAGATCTGCGACAACGTCACGATCATGCGCACCGGGGATGTGCTGTATCACGGCTCGATCGAGGAGCTTCGCGATCGAGCACCGGAATCCGGACATCGACTGCAGACCACCGACGATGAGCGGGCACGTGAGCTCGCGGATGGCGTTGACGGCGTGCGGCTCGTTGCAGACGATGGAGGGCCGATGCTCGCCTTCGGCACGCCGGAGAACATCGACGACTTCGTACGCATGATCGTCGCCGACGGGGTCCGGCTCAGGCTCTTGGAGCCTGATCGCGCACCGCTCGAGTCGCTGTTCTTCCTGTTGACCGAAGACCGTCAAGACGAAGACGAGGTGAACTTGTGATTGCTTCGGGCGACCGCACCAGAACGCCAGGTCTCTGGAGCGTCGTCGCGTTCGAGCTCCGCAAGCTCGCCGCGCAGCGGCGGTCGTGGATCACGTTGTTGGCTACCGTAGTGCTTCCGTTTGTGTTGGTCGCGGTCCTGCAAGGTCAGGCACGCCCACCGAAGGACACGCTCTTCGGCCGATTCATCCATGAGAGTGGCTGGTCGATCCCACTCCTGCTGCTCGGATTTGCGGGGCAGTGGTTCCTGCCACTGCTGACGTCGATCGTCGCGGGAGACATCTTTGCTTCAGAAGACCAGCACGGCACCTGGAAGACGGTGTTGACGCGTTCGGTCAGTCGCACGCAGCTGTTCTTTGGAAAGACGGTTGTCGCAGTTGGCTTCGCGCTCGTTGCGTATCTGCTGCTTGGAGCCTGCACGATCGCGGCGAGCGTGCTCATCATCGGGCACCAGCCACTGTCTGGACTGGGTGGGCAGATGATCCCGTCCGGCGACGCGGCGCGGCTGGTGGTCGAGAGCTGGGCCGCTGTTGCCGCGCCGCTGATCGGATTCACGGGGCTTGCGATGATGCTGTCGGTGCTCACACGCAATGTCGCTGCAGGGATCGCCGCGCCGGTTGCACTCGGACTGGTCATGCAGCTGGTGGGCGCCGTCGGCGGGCTCGACGCCGTTCGCCCCCTCCTGCTGACGACTCCGCTGGAGACATGGCACGGCCTGTTTGCCACCCCACACTTCACCGGCCCGCTGCAGTTCGGGCTGGCGGTCAGCGCGGCGTGGAGCATCACAACCATCACGATCGCGTATGTCGTGTTCCGACGGCGCGACTACCAGGGGTGAGCCACATGCGCTACCTGATCTCACTCGCTTTCACCGCACTCGCCGCGGGGCTGCTGCTCAGCGGCTGCGCGGGAGGGCCGACAACCACGTCCACGGTCACGCGCTCCCGCCTTGAGCGCTCACTGGAGACGACATATGCCAACCGCTACGTCGAGCTGTCGAAGCTGCTCGGCCATGGGGACGTCACCGTCGAGTCGCTCGATGCCCATGCTGTGTGCGACAAGGGGGGACCGACGGTGGCAGACCGCGGTCCCGGTGGAGACTGGATCTGTCAGGTCGCGTACGACGATCCGAACATCCAGAACCCCGACGGCAGCGCGAAGGTCGAGATGAACGTCCACAGCAACGACTGCTACACCGGGATCAGCACGGCCCGGCTCGTCGGGCCACTCAACATCGTCGACACGCACGGACACCAGGCCGTCAATCCCGTCTCCGAATTCGATGGCTGCTTTGATCCAGCCTCCAGTGACACACCGGACGGGACGCTGCTGATCGTCAACGCGACCCGACTTCCCGGCGACGTCACAGGCAAGTCCGCGCTGACGCTCCCGACAGGACTCGTCGATCCGGACTCGTCCCGGCGCGTCGACCTGCCGCTCGCATGCGCCCCGGGATCTGACTCATGCACCGGCTCCATCGACGTCACTGTCCAGGGACAGGACGCTGACACGATCAGCTACGACGTGCCTCCTGGCGCCACAAGAACCGTCAGCGCTCGGCTCACGGCGCGACAGGTGCGCGACGGCGGCATCATCACCCTGACCGCCGACGAGAAGACGCCCCCACCGACTCCGACCTGACGCGTCACTGCGTGGGTGCGAGCGGCACGGAAATGGTGACCTCGAACCGACCAGACGCGTGGTTGCTGATGATCGCTGTCCCGTGGTGTGTCTCCGCGACTTGGCGAACGAGCGCTAGGCCGAGACCTGCTCCGCTTCCGGATGGACGTCCTGCGGCGCGGGTGAAAGGTTCGAACACATCGGTAACGAACTGAGGTTCGATTCCGGGGCCCTCATCGCGTACGCTGATCCGAGCCGCCTCGAAGTCGGCGTCGAGGCGGAGTTCGATCGTGCCACGACCGTGACGGATCGCGTTGTCGAGCAGGTTGCAGATCGCTCGCTGCATCATCGACTTGCTGCCGGTCATCACGATGCTGGTCGTGTCGTCACGCACGATGAGAGACCGATCGTCTGGCACGTGCGTGTTCGTGACCGCGTCGTCGGCAGCTTCGGAGAGGCGGAACGTAGAGCGTTCGAGTTCGCCGCTCGCGATGCGGCTGAACAACAGCAGATCTTCAGCGAGCTGGGTGAGACGTTCGGTGTCGACTCGGGCCAGTCGAAGCGCTTCGGTGAGTTCGTCGGCGGAACGGTTGCCTCGGAGCGCGAGGTCGATCTCTGCGGTGAGCGCGGCAAGTGGTGTTCGCAGTTCGTGTCCTGCGGTGGCCGCGAAGGTGCGTTCGCGTTGAACGGTTCGGTCGATGCGATCGAGCATGCGACTGAGCGTTGTGGCAAGTCGCTCGATCTCGTCCCCGGCGCGAGGTATCACGAGATGTCGGGGCCCAGCTGCGTCGCTGGTGTGTATCTCGTCTGCCTGCCGGCGGAGTGCCTCGACGGGCTCCATCGCGGCGCGCGTGAGTCGGTAGCCAACAAGGATCGATATCGCGAGCGCGCCACTACCGAAAAGGAGCAGTTGTCCGAGAAGTTCGCGCAACGCTTCGTCGCGAGAGTCGCGTCGCACGGCTGACACTGCAATGAGTGCTCGTCCGGCGTCCGTCATACGCGCAGTGTGGATGCGAAAGGTTTGCGCGGTCGAAGTCAGTGATCCGCGCTCGAACGTGTGCTGCCCGCGTGTCGCATCATCGACCTGTCGGCGCGTGAGCAATCGCGTGTCCTGCAAGGGGGGTGTGGAGGCGATCGGCGTACCGTCCAGATTGAGGAGCTGGAGGTAGCTGTCAGGTCGATCCTCGAGCGTGTCGGCGGGGAATTGTCCGGGGCGGCGTACGAGTGTCCTCAGCTCGTCCGACTGGCGCCTGAGTTCACGGTCCAGGTTGCGGTCGAGCGAGAAGCGCTCTCCGAAGTAGATGCCGATGCCACCGACGACCAACACGACCGCCATGACCAGTGCGAATGCAGTTGTCAGGCGCCTCGTGATGGTCGGCGTCGTTCGGCGCATCAGTCGTCGCCCGAGATGCGGTAGCCCACGCCGCGAACGGTCTCGATCAGCGGTGACGCGAAGGGTCGGTCAACTTTCTTTCGCAGGTTCTTGATGTAGACATTGATGACGTTGGAGCCGTGTTCGGCATCGTATTCCCACACGTGCTCGTAGATATCGAAGCGTGATACCGCGTGCCCCGGCCGGCTCATCAGCAACTCGAGGATGGCGAATTCCTTTCCCGACAGGTCGATGACGCTGCCCGCCCGACTGACAATGTGCGTGGTGGCGTCGAGTGTCAGGTCGGCGACTCGCATCTGTGGAGCGCTGGCCGCCGGGCCACGTCGAACGAGGGCGCGCACCCGCGCCAGCAACTCGTCGATGTCGAAGGGCTTGGTCAGGTAGTCGTCAGCACCCGCATCGAGTCCCTCGACGCGCTCGGACACCTCGATGCGGGCGGTCAGCATCAGGATTGGAACGTGATTGCCCTTGTCCCGCAGCTCGCGACACAGCTCGATGCCGCTGCGGCCCGGAAGACCGACGTCCAGGACGACGCCGTCGTATTCGGTCGCCTCGATGGTCCATTGCGCCGTCTCGGCATCCGTGGCGACGTCGGCGGCGAACCCAGCTTCGTTGAGGGCGCGCCGAAGCACGTCGGCAAGTCGTTCATCGTCTTCCACGATCAGGATGCGCATCTGACGACACTATGCCACCGACCGAGTCAGGCTGCGGGCAGCGGCCGGCGATCCGCGAAGGATCCAGGATCGGGGACGCCGCGTGGGGCGGCGGCACGCCGGGGTGAAGGGAGGTCGCCGGGTTCTTCATCCAAGCTTCACCGCAAATACATCCGATCTACATCGACCCCGGATACCTTCCGCCTCGGAATGGAGGACTCTCTCGGGCCTCACCAAAGGGATGCGGCTCGGCCGCAGGGATGGATGCAGATGCGATCGATCATCTGGAACACGCTCCGCACCACGATATTCATCGGAGCGGCTGCATTTGTGGCCACGGGCTGCGGTGGCGACGGCGGTGACAGTGGTGGGGGCTCTGGGCTCAACGGCACGATCCGCATCGACGGGTCGAGTACGGTCGCGCCCCTGAGCGAGGCCGCAGCCGAGACCTTCCAGGAGGAGGAATCCGACGTTCGCGTCACGGTTGGCACCTCTGGTACCGGTGGTGGCTTCGAGAAGTTCTGCGCCGGCGAGACCGACATCTCCGACGCCTCGCGCGAGATCAAGGACGAGGAAGCGGCCCTGTGCACCGAGGCTGGCATCAAGTATGACGCCCTCCAGGTCGCCAATGACGGCATCGCGCTCGTGGTCAATCCGGACAACGACTGGGTGACCTGTCTCACGGTCGATCAGCTCAAGCTCATCTGGGACCGCGATTCGAAGGTCGACAACTGGCAGGACGTCGATCCGAAGTTCCCGGACGAGGAGCTCGAGCTCTATGGACCCGGCACCGACAGCGGCACGTTCGACTTCTTCACCAAGGAGGTCAACGGCGAGGAAGGCCGGAGCCGCACCGACTACCAGCCCTCCGAGGACGACAACGTCACGGTTCAGGGCGTCGCCGGTGGCAAGGGCGCGCTCGGCTACTTCGGCCACAGCTACGTCGAGCAGAACAAGGACACGATCAAGCCGCTCGAGATCGACGGCGGCGACGGCTGCGTCGAGCCCACGAACGAAACCGTGCAGGACGGGACGTACAAGCCGCTCAGCCGACCGCTCTACATCTACCCAAGCACGAAGCTGGTCGCCCGCAAGGAAGGCGTGGCGTTCATCCAGCACTACGCGGAGAACGCAGCCGCCATCGCCGAGCAGGCGCTGTTCGTACCGCTCACCGACGAGCAGCAGCAGACCCTGGACGACGCCGTCGCGGACCTGAAGGGCTGACATCGACATCGACCTGACACGAGGCCACCCACGCCGTGGCGAACAACTGATGCGCACGCTCGTGTTCCTGTGCGCACTGCTGTCAGTCGGCACCACGATCGCGATCCTGTTCGCGCTCGTGGTGCCGACCCTCGAGTTCTTCGCGGACGTGTCGCTCCGCGAATTCTTCACCACGCGCGACTGGTCCCCGCTGTTCGAGCCGCCAAAGTTCGGGGTGCTGCCTCTCATCTCAGCCACGCTGGTGACGACCTTCTGGGCGCTGGCGGTCTGCGTGCCCTTCGGGTTGGGCACGGCGATCCTCTTGTCGGAGTACGCGCGCCCCCGCACCAGGGCGATCCTCAAGCCGATGATCGAGCTACTGGCCGGCATCCCGACCGTCGTCTACGGGTTCTTCGCGCTCACGTTCGTGACGCCGCTCCTGCAGGAGCACTGGCCGTTCGGCGAGCCGCCGTCGACGTTCAACGCGCTCTCGGCCGGGCTCGTCATGGGCGTGATGATCCTGCCGATCGTCGCGTCACTCTCGGAGGATGCCATGGCAGCCGTTCCCGACAGCCTGCGGGCCGGTGCCGCTGCGCTCGGCGGATCCCGGCTGCAGGTCGCGACGCGGGTCGTCGTCCCCGCAGCCCTGTCAGGCATCGTCGCATCCTTCGTGCTCGCGATCTCGCGTGCGCTCGGTGAGACGATGATCGTGCTCATCGCGGCTGGCAGTGCGCCGCAGTTGACCGCCGACCCGCGCGAGGCGATGCAGACGATGACGGCGTTCATCGCCTCGGCCGGCATCGGCGACCAGCCTACGGGCTCGACCGGCTACAAGACGATCTTCGCCGTCGGCGCGACACTGTTCGTCGCGACGATGCTCATGAACCTGGTCAGCATTCGCCTCGTACGCCGCTTCCGGGAGGTGTACGAGTGAACGCGGACAGGCTGGAGAACGTCGACCTGCACAACTCCCCGGGATCCCGGGCGCGCCGCGTCAAGGACACCGCATTCATGGCTTTGCTCATCGCGAGCCTCGCCGTCGGACTCGTGACGCTCGGAGCGCTGCTGGTCGACGTGGTCTCGACGGCGTGGCCACGGCTCGACTGGCGCGTCGTGCAGAACTTCCCGTCGAGCTTCCCGGATCGCGCCGGAGCGCAGTCGGCGATCATGGGCACGATCTGGGTCGTCGGCCTCACCGGCTTCATCTGCGTGCCGGTTGGGATCGGCGCCGCGGTGTACCTCGAGGAGTACGCCGACCAGGAGCGGTGGTACAACCGGCTCATCGAGCTCAACATCCAGAACCTCGCTGCCGTGCCGTCGATCGTCTACGGCATTCTCGGGCTCGGGTTCATCGCACGTGCGCTCGGGTTCGGCCAGACGGTGCTCGCCGCGTCGCTCACGCTCGCGTTGCTCGTACTGCCGATCATGATCATCGCGGCGCGCGAGGCGATCCGGGCAGTACCGCCGAGCATCCGCCACGCGTCGCTCGCGCTCGGCGCCACGCAGTGGCAGACGATTCGCCAGCAGGTACTGCCCGCCGCCGTGCCGGGCATCGCGACGGGGTCGATCCTTGCGCTGTCGCGCGCGATCGGCGAGGCCGCGCCGCTCATCATGCTCGGGGGACTGACCTTCGTCACGTTCAACCCGGACGGTCCGCTGAGCGCGTTCACCGTCCTGCCCATCCAGATCTTCAACTGGATCTCGCGCCCACAGGACGAGTTCCGCGTGCTGGCGGCAGCTGCGATCGTCGTGCTGCTCGTGATCCTGCTGCTCATGAACGCGACGGCGATCCTGCTGCGTAATCGATACGGACGGAAGTGGTAACTGCGATGGCCGACCCGGTCTTCGAACTCAAGGACGTTGCCGTCCGGTACGGTGGCGAGCTCGCCGTGTCAGGGGTCACCCTGGACATCCAGGCGCGTCAGGTCACGGCCCTCATCGGTCCGTCGGGCTGCGGCAAGAGCACACTTCTGCGGTGCCTCAACCGGATGAACGACCTCATCCCGGCGGCATCCGTGGAGGGCAGCATCCGCTACCACGGCCACGGCATCTACGACGCGGACGTGGACCCGGTCGAGGTGCGCAAGCGCATCGGGATGGTGTTCCAGAAGCCGAACCCGTTTCCCAAGTCGATCTACGACAACGTCGCGTTCGGCCCGCGCGTGCTCGGACGCAAGGACGACCTCGAAGGGACCGTCGAACGCGCGCTGCGCCGCGCGGCGCTCTGGGAAGAGGTCAAGGATCGCCTCAAGTCGAGTGCCCTCAGCCTGTCGGGCGGTCAGCAGCAGCGGCTGTGTATCGCCCGGGCGCTCGCGATCGAACCTGACGTCATTCTCATGGACGAACCCGCATCCGCGCTCGATCCGATTTCCACAGCGCGCATCGAGGACCTCATGGCCGAGCTCAAGGAGCACTACGCGATCGTGGTGGTGACCCACAACATGCAGCAGGCAGCGCGCGTGTCGGATATGACAGCGTTCTTCACCGTCGAGCTGGACGAGCAGTCGCGACGGATCGGGCGGCTCATCGAGTTCGACGGGACGGACCGCATCTTCACGCGACCGAGTGACGAGCGAACAGAGGCGTACGTGACGGGACGGTTCGGATGATGATGCGCAACGTGATGCAGGAGGAGCTGCAGGCCCTGGAGGAGGCGCTGCAGGTCGAGGGGCGGCTCGTGCTGGAGGCGATCGGTCTCGCGCGCACGACGCTCGTGAACGGCGACCGGGTGCTCGCGGAGAAGCTCATCGATTTCGACGAGCAAGTGGACCTGCTGTACCTACAGGTGGAGCAGGGCATCGAGACGCTGCTCGCGCGCCAGACCCCAGTCGCCGGCGACCTGCGGCTCGTGCTGGCGATGCTCCACATCAACCTGCACCTGGAGCGGATGGCGGACTACTGCGTCACCATCGCCAAGCTCGTGAGCCTGTCGAGCGAACTGCGCTCGGACGATGACCTCACCGCGAAGTTCGACGAAATGGCCGAACGAGCGAGCGACATGCTCGAGGTCGCGATGGGTGCGCTCCGCGAACGCGATCAGCAAGCCGCGGAATCACTGGTTGAGATGGACGGATTCATCAACCGCCACAACCGCAAAGTGGTGGAGCGGGTGATGGACCTCGGCGTCGATCCCGAAATTCGCGAGTGGGGGCTGCGCATGGTTCTCGTCTCGAGGTGCCTCGAACGCATCGGCGATCACGTGGTAGACGTGGGCGAGCGCACGGCGTACCTGGTGAGTGGCGAGTTCCGCGAATTCACCGACGCGTCGGAATGAGCACTACCTCACGTCGCCCGACTGGCCAGTGAGACCGACCTCGCGACTTGTTCGACAGTCTGATGAGTGCCGCGCGGACCGCGGCGTACCATCGGATGCTCGGGGGAGACATCATGGGGCCGAAAGTCGTGTTCGGGATCGCTGCCGGTGTCACCGGTTTGTACGCCCACCAGCGCTACAGCGGGAACGTGAACTACACGGGCCCAGCGGTCAGTACGCCTGCCGGAAGCCTGCGCCCCGAGGAGGGCAAGCCGGATGCCTCGGCGCACCGCTCGATCTACATAGCGGCAGGACTGGCGGCACTTGCAGGCGCGGCATTCATCGCTGGTCCGAAGGTCGCGATGGCGTCGGGAGCAGCGGCGCGGGAGTTCGCGTCCGACTACACGATCTTCACGAAGATCGGCGCCGGGTTGATCGGTGCAGGCGCTGGCACGGCTGGTGGGACGCTCCTCGCCACATAGGCTGGCCGCGCCGTCATGCGTCGCCCGCCAATTTCGCTTGGTATGCTAGCTATGTTGAGTTCCGTACGAGAAGGATCGTGACCGTGCCGAAAACCCAGGTAGCGCCGGTGGAGTGGTACACCGTGGGACAGGCCGCGGACTTCCTCGGGATCGCCCAGTCGAGTTTCCGCAAGTGGGTCGATGCCGGCCTGCTGGAGTCCTTCACCACCCCCGGCGGGCACCGGCGCGTCACGCGCGCAGCGCTCGATCGGTTCGTGCAGGGCAACGTCGGCTCGGGCGCGCCTGCGTCGTCGCCCACCGTCCTCGTCATCGATGACGACCCGGCAGTGCGGGCGACGATCCGCGCCAGCCTCGAGGCAGGCAACTTCAGCGTCACCGAGGCGGGGAGTGCCGCCGAGGGCGTGACACGGATCAACGAGCGGATCCCCGACCTGCTGATGATCGACATCTGCATGCCGGGGACCGATGGATGGCAATTGCTGCAGAAGCTGCGCGAGCGCCTGGACGTGACCGAGCTGCCGGTACTCGTGTTCAGCGGCAGCGACTCGCTCGACGCTACCGACGCGCGCGGCGCGCAGGCATACGCACGCAAGCCGTTCGATCCAACGCGCCTGGTGGCGCAGGCGCGGCTGCTCTGTGACCACTGCCGCGAAGCGACGACGTAGCGTCGCGTGCTGATCAGGTCGACGTCTGGTCGCCGTGGGCGCCGCGACCTGATGCCGCGAATGTCGCGCCGAGGGCGAGCAGCACGACATTGGTGAGGACGTAGAGGAGATCCGACTCGGTCTGGAAGTCGGGCTGGTACAGGTGGTGGAGGCCGAGCCCGAGGTGAAGCACCACGCCGTCGACGATGTCGAAGAGTGCCCACCCCATCACGACCGAGCCGATCGTGAAGCGGCCGTCGGGGAGCCGTCCATTCCGTCCTGCGCGCCAGATGAGCGCGACGCCGAGGATGCTGACGATCAGCGCGAAGGCGTGGAACATCCCGTTGGCGACGAGGTTCTCGTCCATGCTCGCCATCGAGTCCATCTCGAAGCCCTCCACGTCGGAGAGGAAGCCGTGCCAGTGCAGCAGCTCGTGGAAGAGCAGCCCATCGAGCATCGCGCCGAATCCCGCGCCGGTGACGAGCCCCGGGACCCATGCCAGCGCAGCTCGCGCGCGTGATGTGGTCGACCGCACGCCCTGCTCACTGCTCCGTTCCAATGATCCGCCCTCCCGTTCCGTTGCTGGGATGCAACGTACCCGCCGCCCGACGCGATGCGAGTGCGAGAAGTCGCACATCTGCACGACTACGACGAGATGTGCGAGATATCGGTCGAATGGAAGTTGCCGCGCCGTGCCCGAGGTGGTTCTGTGTGGCTACTGGTCGGGCTGGTCTGGGGTGGTCACGATGCGTCGCACAGCAGAGTTCCAGGCGGTGTATTACCTCCTCACCGGGGTGTGGGCGGTGCTCGGGAGGCGCAGCTTCGAGGCTGTGAGCGGTCGCAAGCACGACTACTGGCTGGTTCGTACGCTCGGAGCGCTGACGGCCGTCATCGGGGCATCGATCTGGGGCCAATCACGGCGCGACGGGTCACCTGCGCTCCTCGCGGGCGGATCAGCGGCTGCGTTCGCCGTCAGTGACACGGTCTACGTCGCCCGGGGGCGGATTCCGCTCGTCTACCTGCTCGATGCAGTACCGCAGGTGTGCTTCTTCGTAGCCTGGATCCGCGGTGGGGTGCGGAGGGATGCGGTGCATGGCTGACGGGTACGTCCCCGCCCATGCATCACGAGCACTATGCGCATCCGCGTGAACTCACGGAGTTCGCACTCGAGCGATGGCCCTGTGCCCAGCCGGCCGAGGGCCAGCTGGAGCGCCTCTACGCGACGTGCTACCAGGCGAGCCTGCTGAGCGAGGAGGGGCGTCCGATCACCTTTCGCGCGATCCTCGCCGACCCCGAGGTGTTCGATGCCGACGGTGGCCCGCCGCACAGCTTCCACCGGCTGGACCTGCAGCGACCCATCCGTTTCGAGCCGCGTGAGCTGCGACGCCTGTCCGCCGCTGCCGACTATCGCCGGACCCTGATCGGGGTCCAGGCGGACGGCGACGGCGTGCTGCACATCTGGGGGCTCGTCGACCAGGGCGTGCGGTGGCTGCACGACGTCGTCGGTGGCCGTGGAGGCGGGCCCGCGCTGCCCTCGGTCCCCATCGTGCACGTCGTTGCGCCGGGAAGCCTCGAGGCGCGCTGCGGCAGCGCGCTCGTCGCACGACTGGAGAGCGGTCGACTGTCGGGGACACGCTTCGACGTGTTCGATGCGACGTGGTTGCACGACGACTTCCTGCCACTGCAGGACGCGGTCAACCGCCGCCACGAACTGGCGCGTGATGCCGCCGAGGCGCGGGGTGAGCAGTGGGCGCGTCCCGAGCACGGGATCGCGCGACTCATCGGTGAGCAGATGGTGAAGCGCGTCGTCGCGCTCATCCGTCAGGGTCGCCATGGCGGCACGCTGCTGTTCGTGCCCGACGAGGCGACCGTCGGCGGCGACGCGAATGGCTTCCTCGACATCAAGTACCCATTCGCGGACACATCCGCCCGGCGCCGCTTCTTCGACCTGCTCGCCGACATCCTCGATGCGGTCGCGGAGATTCGGGGAGGCGACGGAGGAGGCGTCTACTCCTGGGCCGATTTCCAGGCGACCGTGGACGAGCGCCTCGCCGCGCTCGACGAAGCCTGGTTCGAGCTCGCCAACCTGATCGCCGGGTTGGCGTCGGTGGACGGCGCCGTGGTGCTCGGCCGGCACATGGAGATCGTCGGCTTCGGCGCGGAGATCCTCGGACAGCTGCCACCCGTCCGATCGGTCCATCGCGCTCTCGACCTCGACGCGAACTCGGTCAGCGAGGAGCCAGCGGCGAGTGAGGGGACGCGCCACCGATCCGCGTACCGGCTCGCCAGCGCGCTCCCGGGCGCCCTCGCGATCGTCGTCTCCCAGGACGGCGGGGCACGGTTCGTCAAGGATCGCGATGGCGCAGTGACGATCTGGGACCACGAATAGCAACGCATCCAATCGCAGGTCAACGACTGGCGCGCCGCGCCCCCGGCGCCGCGTTACACTGGGTGGTGTTGTGCTGTACATGGCCGGTGCCCCCAGCGGGTTCGGCGCCCTTGGTGGTCGCTTGATGCACACCTGATCGTACTGAGGCCTTGACCCCGCTTCCCAAGGAGCGGTGAGCCCAGATGGATCCACGCCAGGAACGACGCGTCGCAGAGAACGAATCCCTGTTCAGGGGGGCGAACGAGGTCGCCGCCCACGCGATCGACGGGTTCGAGCCCGGGGGAGACAGCTACCAGCTCGTCTGCGAGTGCCCAGTGACCAACTGCGAGGACGGACTCGAGCTGACGCGAGCGCAATACCGCGAAGTGCGCACGAACGCTCGTTGGTTCGTGGTGCTCCCCGGCCACGTGGTGGGCGCCGTCGAGCACGTTGTCGCCGACCGCGGCGCGTACTGGATCGTGGAGAAGACAGGCGAGTGCGGGGCGATCGCCGAGGGATTGGCTGCGGCTCCGCCAGCCCCTTGAGCTAGGTTTGCTAGCTAACCATCATGCGGGTAAGATCGCGCCATGGACGATCGCCATCAGCAGCGCATCGCGGCGAACGAGGCTCGCTTCCGCGACATGAACGAGGACATCGTCCGAGCGGTCGAGTCCTTCGGTGTCGACGGGCCCTACGAAGTCATGTGCGAGTGCGCGCTGCTGAATTGCGAAGACATGGTCCTCATCGATCGTGAGGACTATGACCGCGTGCGATCCGAGCCGCGGTGGTTCGTCGTCCTGCCCGCGCACGTCCTGCAAGCGGCCGAAGAACCCGTGGAAAAGGGCGACAGCTACTGGGTCATCGAGAAGCTGCACGTGGCCGGGAAGCACGCAGAGGAGCTGTACAGTGCTCCCTGATGTCCGGTAACGCGACACGTCTCAGCCGGCTGCTGCTGGCCTACGAACGATATGACGCGTCGTGGCGCAAGCAGCGCGGGTTCACGTTCAACGAGCGGCACGTCATCCTGGTGCTGGCCGAGTCCGGACCCATGTCGCCCACCGCCCTGAGCGACCTCATCGGTGTCACGACCGCCGGAATGACCGGCCTGCTGGACCGACTCGAGGCAGAGGGCTACCTGACCCGCCGCCGCCATCCAGACGACGGACGCCGCGTCCTGGTGACACCGACCAAGCGATCGCTGCGCGCCCACGACGACCTGCTGCGGCTGCTCGAGACGCTGGTCGAGGAGCATGCCGGTGCCGACGACGACGCGGTCGCAGCATTCCTGGGCGACATCACGCGCGGACTGATCCGGGCATCTGATCCGGACTGATCCGCGCGCCAATGAGGCGTCGGATCTTCTCGAAATACACGATCCTGCGTCTTGTTCGTCAATGTGGACGATTTCGTCCAGTGCCCCGTTGAGCCAGTGACCAGCCGGGCATCCGTGGTCGACAGCACCGGTTGGCGCAGGGCCACCGACTGACGATTGGAGTGACCATGACGAACTACCTCACGCGAGACCAGCTGGAGGGCCGGGAGGTCTACGCCTCCGATGGCGAGAAGCTCGGCAAGGTCGAGGACATCTACTACGACGGCGACAGCGACCAGGGTGAATGGATCGGAGTGAAGGCCGGCTTCCTCGGCATGAAGCGCATGCTCGTGCCGACCCACGGCGCGACCGTCCAGGGTGACGACGTGGTGCTCGCCTACACCAAGCAGCAGCTCCAGGACGCCCCTGACATCGACGAGAACACCTTCGCGAGCGATGAGGACGAGCGCACGGCGTACGGCTACTACGGCGTCGACTACCCCGGCCGCTCGTTCGGCTACGCAGGCACCGACGAGTACCAGCGACCCGACGTCGAGACGGATTCCGTGGTGCGCCACGAGGAGGAAGTCTCGGTCGGCACGCGCGAGGTCAGTGCGGGCAGCGTGCGACTGCGCAAGTGGGTCGAGACCAAGCCCGTCACCGAGGACGTCACCCTCGAGCGCGAGACGGCCGAGGTTGTTCGCGAGCCGATCAACCAGACGGTCAGCGGTGACCGCATCGGCGAGCAGGAGATCCGGGTCGACCTCACGGCCGAGGAGGCGGTCGTGGAGAAGCAGACCGTCGCCAAGGAGCGCGTGAGCCTGGACAAGGACGTCGAGCACGACGTGGAACGCGTGAGTGAGACCGTGCGTGAGGAGCACGTCGAGATGGATCGCGACGCGACGAGCAGCTACCGCTGACACCCGTCCGGCACTGACCTACACATCGCACCGACGGGAGCGGGCCCGCACATGACGCGGTCCCGCTCCCGAGGTGCACGTCACCAGGAGATGAACCATGGAGAACCGACACGCTCGAGACGTGGACGGCGGCGGAGTACGCGTCCGAAGCGATCACA
>JAOPYU010000160.1 GCA_025964455.1 Thermoleophilia bacterium
CCTCGGTCGCGGCGACCTGCTCCTGCGCGAGGGCTGCATCCGCGAGCCGGCGCGCCGCCGGTCGCGTGACCCGCAACGCCGGACCGTGGTCACGGAGCCAATCGCTCGCCTCCACGTGGCGCGGGAACCGCTCGTCCACGAGCGCCCAGAACCGGTCGGAGTGGTTGAGCTCCTCGATGTGACACAGTTCGTGCACGACGATCGAGTCGAGCACCCACTCGGGCGCGAGCACGAGTCGCCAGTTGAACGACAGGTCGCCGCGGTGCGTGCAGGAGCCCCACCGGGTCCGCTGCTCGCGCACGCTGACCCTGCCGGCACGCAGCCCGAACCGCTCGGCCCACTGCGTGACACGGGTCTCGAAGATCGTCCGTGCCTCGCGCCGGTACCAGGCCACGAGCGCGTCGTGAGCATCCTCTCCGTCGGGTACGCGCAGGAGCAGTCGCGCTCCCTCGCCCTCGGCGCCAGGCTCCTCCTCGACGAGGCGGACCACCGCGCGCTTGCCGCCGCGCTCCAGGCTCGTCGGGATCCATCGGCCGAGCCAGCGCACCGGATCGCCACGTTCCAGATCGACCTCGGTGTCGCGCGCCTTCAGCTCCATCCGGGTGAGCACGTCGTGGAGCCAGTCGGCACGCTCACGCACGATCGGGTCGAGCCGATCGGCGGAGAAGCGAGTCGGAACGCTCGCCGTCACCTCGCCGTGCTCGTCGATGTGCAGGCGCACATGACGGGTCCGGCGGTTGCGGCGAACGCGAACGAGCACCGAATCGAGCGACGGATGCGCGAGCGAGACGACGCGCTGCTCGATGGTGGCGGGCTCCGATCGCGCGGTACGGGCGCGGGCGGTCATCTGCGGAAATGGTAGCCGATCAGCGGCGTTCGAGGAGCCGCATGACCGTCTGTGCTGCCCGGCGCTCGCGGGTGTCCGCGCGCCGCGCCTCCGCAACCCACGTCACGTACTCGCGTCGATGCGACGGAGCGAGGGCGTCGAACCGGGCGCGCGCCTCCGGCGCGGCACCGAGCGCGTGGACCAGTTCCTGCGGCAGGATCGGTTCGGGTCGCTCGTTGGCTGGGGGGCGTGGCGCTCCCCCGGCCGGGGTGTCGGACCCTGCATCCGTCATCTGTCGCGCTGCTCCCTGGTCGGGCGATCAGCCTCGATCGACCTGCTGCTTGAGCAGTTCACGATACGCGAGGGCCCACCCCGAAGGCGAGTCGCTCGCCGCGTGGATGCCTTCGAGCTCCTGGCGGCCGGTCGCTCCGAGCATGAGCAGCACGCCGCCCGTGCCTGCGAGCATCGCGAGCAGGACCGCGAGCAGGACATCGCCGGGACCCGTGAACGGCAGCTGCGCGCCGCTCCCGGGCGTGGTGCCGGGCTTCGCGTCGGGCATGACGTTGGGAAGGTCGACCGGCGTCGGGGTGCCGGGCACCTCGGGCGTCGGGCTCTCCTCGCACACGGGACCACCCGAGCTCGACGAGCTGCCGGCGCACGGGCCGGGAACACTGGTCGAGGTCTCGGTCTTCACGGGCGTCACCGTCGTGGACGGAACGACCGTGGTCGAGGGCACCGTGGTCGAGGGCACCGACGTCGAGGGCACTTCCGTGACCGGCGACGTGCTCGAGGAGCCCGACGACGAACCGGAGGAGCTGCTGGACGACGGCGTCGTCGTCACCGCAGCGCTCGAGGACGTGCTCGCGGCAGCGCTGGATCCCGAATCAGCCGATGCGGTGGCCGCACCGACCAGACTGATCGCAGCTGCGCCGAAGACGGCAAGGATGGTGGTGCTTCGTACGTGCCACATGGTGGCCCCTCCGTGGATCGCTCCCGTTCCGCGCTGCATCCTGCAGCCGCGGCCCCTGCCTCGAAGGTACCACCGTTCGGCCGGATCGAGAACCCCCCAATTCCACGCCGCGGCGCGGGATTCTGACCGTTCGCATCTGAGACGGCCACGACCGGGCCCTGCCCGCGTCCAGAGGCGCCTTCCGACGCTGCCGCTACAGTCGTCGGTCCGACGTCGAACCGGAGACCGCACCGATGCGCATCCCCCTCGAGCAGCAGCGCGAGCTGTACCGCCAGCACGCGGACGAAGCCGCCACGCGCCTCGTCGAGGTCATCAGGTCCCGCATGGACGAGCTCGTGGAACTCGGCTTCGAGCGCGCGTTCGACACCGTCGGCGTCCATGAGTACGGCGACTCCACGTACTGGAAGTCGACCGCGTCGCTCGCCGACGAGGCTGCCGCGGAGCTCGCCGACGCGATCTTCTACCTCCACATCCCGATCGCCCGCGAGCGCGGATCGCTGCCGGCGCCCGAGTAGGCGCACACGCCGCATCCCCCTTGCGCGACTCGCGCGCAGGGCGTGCACTGGACCCTGAGGAAGACGCACGTGCGCTCGCGCATGCGCGTCCACGGGGGGAGTCACGCCATGGGTGTCCATGGATCTGCGGGTGTCCGGGGGGGCGCCACGCCATCGCTACCTGCTGCGGCTGCACTGCGCGCCGCGGCCGTCGCGTGCTGCCCGCCACCCCCGGCTGCACCGTCACAGGAGCCGCCCGCCGAC
>JAOPYU010000195.1 GCA_025964455.1 Thermoleophilia bacterium
GAACTGGTCGTCGCCTTGGAAGCGCGGCAGCCCCTCGTAGAGCGCCTGCTCCTCCTTGCTCAGGTCCTTGCCGTCCTCGCGCTTCTCCTGCATCGCGTGGATCTGCGTCTGCTCCTCCTCGGCGGCCTTCTGGTCCTCCTCGGTGGTCGCGTCCCACTCGCGCTCGCAGATGCCCGGCTTGATCTCGCCGAACTCGCTCTCCTCGCCGCCCGCGTCGAGCTCGCGCCCGACCTCGCGACGGATCCGGCCGAGATGCTCCTTGCCGGAGCAGGACATCACGTTGAATCGCACGACCTGGTCGACCGGCAGGACGAGCTCGGTGCTCGGCGTGGCGTCGTCGCCACCGAGCGCGTTGCCTTCCTTGTCCTCGTAGCGGAAGTTCCAGCCGAACGAGAAGCCGCGCACGTCGACGGCCATCTCGGCAGCGCCGGGCTTCTTGGAAGCAGCCTTGTCGTAGAGGCCGACCTCGTTGTCCTCGAGCACCATGTAGCTGAGCACGCCGATGACGAACACGATGATGGACGGGATCACGATCCACGCGACTTCCATCTTCGCGTTGCCGTGGATGTGCTCGCCGTCGGACAGGTCACCCGGCTCGGCGCGGAAGTGCAGCACCGAGTAGATGACGACCGCAGCGACGATCGCGAAGATCACCAGCGACACGATCATCAGTCCCCAGAAGAGCTTGTCGATCGCGCTGCCCTCGCTCGAGATCAGGTCCGGAAGCCACGAGCCGCCGCCGAGCAGCGGCAGACCGAACGTCACGGCCGAACTGACGAGAAGCGTTGCCAGGAAGTACCCGACCAGCTTGCCCCATTGACCCTTCATGAGCCCTGTCGCACCTTTCAGATGTCGGACGCGCGGGCGCGTCCGTGTCGCACACGCGAGCTTCCCGCACGGGAACCCGCATCGGCGCGATCCTACACATCGGGCGACGTCGCGCAGGCGCTCGGTACGAGCTACGGGTCGGGGCGTTCGCCTGTAGTACGATCCGCGGCCATGGAGGCACTGCTCGAACCCATCTTCTCGGCCACCCTCGACGCCCTCACCTGGGGCGGGGTCTGGGCCGTCTTCGCGCTCATGACCATCGAGAGCTGCTGCATCCCGGCGCCGAGCGAGCTGATCATGCTGTTCGCCGGGTACCTCGTGTACACGGGCGACGCGACGATGCTGCAGGTGATCGCGGCGGGCGTGCTCGGCAACGTGCTCGGTTCGGTGCTGTGCTGGTACATCGGCGCCTACGGCGGCCGGGCCTTCATCGACAACTACGGCAAGTACATCCGGCTCAACCACCACCACATCGAACTCTCGGAGCGGTTCTTCGACCGGTGGGGGACGGCGACCGTGTTCTTCACGCGCAACCTGCCGATCATCCGCACCTTCATCTCGCTCCCCGCGGGCATCGCGCGGATGCCGCTCGGGCGATTCACGGCATACACCTTCCTCGGCTGCATCCCCTGGGTCTCCGGGCTCGCCTACATCGGCTATCGCATGGGGCCGAACTGGGAGCACGCGCGAGACGTGCTGCACAACGGCGACTACGTCGTGGTCGGCGCCATCCTGCTGGGCCTCGCCTGGTTCACGGTGCGGTACCTGCGACGGCGAGGCGCGGCACGGGCCGGAGCGGCCGAGGCCTGACGCTCGGGTCGCCTCAGGGGCGATCTTCGTCGACGTCGGCGGACGAGCGACCGCGCGCGAGCACACCCGCGAGCACGAGCGACGCGCCGGCGAGCGCCAGCCAGGGCGCGCCGTCCGCGAGCGGGCGCACGAGCGGCACGAAGGTGGTGGCCATGCCGAGCGCGATGCTCGCGACGGGCCACGCGGTCACGAGGCGACGGCCCCGCGCACCGCGCGTGGTCGCGGCGCGCTCGTCGACGAGCATGCTTCCCCAGTCCGGGGTCGGGGCCAGCTCGACGCTCGTGGCGGCCGCGGTCCGACTCACGCCGGTCGAGCTCACCGCCATGCGCTCGCGGGCCGCGCGGCGCATGGCGCCCTCGAGCAGTCCGATGTCGTCCACGTCCACGTCCGCGCCGCGGACCGAGCCGATGCTGACCGACGCCATCGATCGAGCGAGGCCGCGCACGTCGAGCGCGCGGTCGATGCGAGCCACGCGCCGAGCCTGCATGCGCGGCTCGAGCACCCCGACCCGCGCAAGCTCCCGGCGCGCCCAGACCAGCTCCGAGGCCCCCCGCCAGGAAGCGACAACCGCGAGCACCCAGAAGGCTCCATGTCCGACAAATCCACGCATCTCGACACCGTTTCCCGAACGGATGCCGGGCAAAACACCGGCACCCTTGCGATATATTCGCCCCAGATGACTTGACACCGAACATTTTTCGGCGTTACAGTCCTCGCAGCGAATGCCTCCCCCTAGCGATTGAAGGACACCGAAACATGTTCAACCTCTCCCCCATCCCCCCGACCTCCACGACGCGACTGGCCGCGACGGTCCCCGGACGCGACGACTGGTGCGGCACGCCCGTCCCGACCACCCCCGCGACGCCGGCACGCACCAGCGTCATCGCACCGTGGCTCGCGGCCTCGCAGCTCGCGACCTCCGCACAGGCCAAGCTCGACGCGGCGATCGACGCCCTCACCTTCGATCCGCGCACGGCGCTGCAGGTCGGCATCCCGGAGCACAACGGCCCGGACACCCCTGACAACCCGTGGTTCATCGGCACGCCGCCGTTCGCCGACGCCGCGGCCCTCGCCAGCAGCGCGATCACGGAGATCGCCAGGGCGAGCGGCATGGGTGGCCTCTCGGCCCAGGTGCGTGCAGCATTCGACGGCGCATCGAGCCAGGCGCTCGCGGGCGTCCGCCAGCTCACCGCCATGACCACGCGCCCGATCGATGGCGCGAAGGTCGCGCAGCAGTTCCTCGAGGCATCCTCGCTGCTCGGTGTCGCCACGCAGCTGATCGCCGCCGAGCACGGCGGCGTCGTGCGCCCGCCGATCACGATCCTCCCGGTCGATCCGCCCGTGACGCGGCCGCCGAACCCGCAGCCGAACTGGCGCATCCAGCTCCCCAGCCCGGACAGCCCGATCCAGTAGGCCCGGACGCCACCCTCCCCGCTGTCGGGGACTGTCAGCACGGATCACCCGAGGGCCCTGCCGTGTGGCGGGGCCCTCGCGTATCCGGCGCGATATGGTGACGCGTGATCGCCGAACGAGAGAGGACCACGCCATGGCCGTGCCGCTGATGGACCCCAACGCCCAGATCGAGCCGTACCTCGCGGAGCTCGAGCAGATCGCGAGCGAGGTGATCAGGTCCGGGCGCTTCATCTTCGGCCCGCAGGTCGAGGCCTTCGAGGCCGAGGCCGCCGAGTACCTGGGCGTCAAGCACGCGATCGGCGTCGCGAATGGCACCGACGCGCTCAGCATTGCGCTGCGCTGCCTCGGGGTCGGCCCCGGCGACGAGGTCATCTGCCCGGCGTACACCTTCTTCGCGACCCCCGAGACGATCAGCTCGGTCGGCGCCACGCCCGTGTTCGCTGACGTCGATCCGACCACGAGCTGCCTCGACGTCGCCGACGTGCGCTCCAAGATCACCGGCGCGACGCGCGCGATCGTCCCCGTCCACCTGTTCGGGCAGGTCGCGGACATGTCGGGGCTGCAGTCGCTCGCCACCGAGCGCGGCCTCGCGATCCTTGAGGACGCCGCGCAGGCATGGGGCGCAGAGCAGGGCGGCACGAAGGCTGGCGCCTTCGGCGACGCCGCGACCTTCAGCTTCTTCCCCACCAAGAACCTGCCGTGCTTCGGCGATGGCGGGCTCATCGCGACGGACCGCGACGACGTCGCCGAGCTGGCCCGCATGCTCAGGTTCCACGGCTCCAAGGACAAGAAGACCTTCACGCACATCGGCTACAACAGCCGCCTGGACGCGCTGCAGGCAGCCTTCCTGCGCCGCAACCTCACCGAGGTGGACGGCTGGAACGCACATCGTCGCCAGGTCGCCGCCTGGTACGAGGAGGACGGGCTCGGCGAGCTCGTCGAGCTGCCGCCCGTCGGCGACGGCAACGTGCCGATCTGGCACCTGTACGTCGTGCGCACCGACCACCGCGACGAGCTGCTGGCGGCATGCGCCGAGCGCGGCGTCGGCGCGACCGTCTACTACGGCGAGCCGCACCACCTGCAGCCGGTCTACGCGGGGCTCGGGCTCCATGCCGGCGACCTCCCGGTGACCGAGCGCCTGTGCGCCACGGGCGTCGCGCTGCCGATGTTCGCGACCATGACCCGCGACCAGGTGACCGAGGTGGTCGACGCCGTGCGCGCCGGCGTGCCTGCGCGCGTCTGACGGCACTGCCGAACCATGCGCGTCCTCGTCGACCTCACGAACTCCCCGCACGTCCCCTTCTTCGCGCCGCTCGTGCGCGAGCTGCAGGCGCGCGGCGACGACGTGGTCGTCACGGCCCGCCGATTCGCGCAGACGGTCGAGCTGGCGCAGCTGCATGGCCTCGACGTGACCGTGATCGGGCGCCACGGGGGGACGAGCCGAGCCGGCAAGGCCCGCGCGGCGCTCGGACGGACGTGGTCGCTCGATCGGTTCGTGGGGCGCGGCATCCGGGCGGGCGGCGCATTCGACATCGCGCTCTCGCACGGTTCCACCGACCTGCCGCTCGTGGCGCGGCGACGCGGGATCCCGCACGTGACGATCTTCGACTACGAGTGGGCCCGCACGCAGCATCGCACCAACGTGCGCTGCAGCTGGCGCGTGGTCGTGCCCGAGTCGATCCCGCTCGAGCGGCTCGACCAGTACGGGGCGGCAGGGCGAGTGGTGACCTATCCGGGGCTCAAGGAGGAGTACTACCTCGACGCGGATGCCCTTGACCCCGCCGCCGTGCGGGCATCGCTCGGCATCGACGCGGACCGGGTGCTCGTGGTGCTGCGCCCGCCCGCCGAGATGGCGCTCTACCACCGGGGCATCACCAACGACGTGTTCGCCGCCGTCCTTGACCGCGTCCGCACGACGGATGGCTGCGTCGCCGTGGTGTTGCCGCGCACCGAATCCCAGCGCCAGTCGCTCCGCGCCGCGGTAGGCCGCGACCCATCCGTCGTGATCCCGCGCACCGCGATCGACGGGGCCTCGCTCGTGGCTGCCGCCGACGTGGTGGTGAGCGCGGGCGGCACGATGAACCGCGAAGCCGCTGCGCTCGGCGTACCCGTGTACACCGTGTTCGCGGGACGGATGGGCGGCGTCGACGAGGAGCTGCTGGTCGAGGGGCGCCTCCGACTGCTGGAACGTGCCCAGGACGTGGTGCTCCAGCGACGCCCGACCCGCGGTGCGCGGCCCGCGCTGACCAATGACCGACAGCCCGCGGACCTGCTCGACACGATCCTCGACGGGGCACCGATCACGGCATGACCCGCAGCGGCCACGCGCGGCGGCGGTGCTGCCCGCTGGCTGGCCGTGCGCCGGCCATCGCGCAGTGCGGGCGCTACAATCCTGCCTGATGACTGATCGCCCGGTTACCGCTTCCGCCTCCGCTCCGACCATCCCCGGCGCACGCACCCGTGCAGCCCGGACGGTGCGCTCGGCGCTCCGCACACGCGTGTTCGTGCTCGTGCGTGGCCACCGCATCTGGCAGGTCGTGGCCGACGCCACGTTCGTGAGCTTCGCCTGGTGGCTGGCGTTCTTCGTCCGCTTCGACAACGGCACGCCCGCCTTCTACGAGCGTGCGATGTTCTCCACGATCGGCTACGTCGCGCTCATCAACGTCGCGCTCTTCGTGGGCAGCGGCATGTACGCCAAGATGTGGCGCTACACCTCCGTGAAGGACATGGAAGCCGTGCTCGTGCGGGTCGTGCTCGGCTGGCTCAGCGTCGTCGCGTACGTGAACATCTTCCCGCCGCTGGATCCGCCGATGCAGTGGGTCGACATCCCGCGCTCGGTGCTTGTCTACGACCTCGGCTTCGCGGTCGCCTTCCTGTGCGGGCTGCGGCTGCTCGCGCGCAGCGTGTTCGAGCGACCGACGCTCGTCGGCGGGGCCGCACGCAATCGCGACCACGGTGGTGCGCGGGTGCTCATCGCCGGTGCCGGCAGCGCCGGGCACATGCTGATCCGCGAGTCACAGCGCCAGTCGCTCGGCTTCGTGCCCGTCGGCCTGGTCGACGACGACGCCCGCAAGCACGACATGCGCATCCTGGGCGTGCCGGTGCTCGGCCGCACCGACGACGTGGCCGACCACGCGATCGACGCAGGCGCCACCGAAGTCATCATCGCCATGCCGAGCGCCCCCGGCTCCGAGGTACGTCGGATCGTCGAGAAGTGCCGCGTCGCCAAGGTGAAGGTGCGGATCCTGCCGTCGATGAGCGAGCTGATGCTCGGCGGGGAGGCCGGCAGCCTCGCCAGCCAGATCCGCGAGGTGCGCGTCGAGGACGTGCTCGGGCGCGACCCCATCGACGTCGACCTGCAGCGGATCGCCGCCTACCTCACGGGCCAGGTCGTGCTCGTCACCGGCGCCGGTGGATCGATCGGCTCGGAGCTGTGCCGCCAGATCGCCTCGATGCAGCCGTCCAAGCTCGTGCTCGTCGACCACGCCGAGGACAACCTCTTCAGCATCCAGCAGGAGCTGCTGCACGAGCGGGGCTTCGACGACCTGGCGATCGAGCTCGCCGACGTCACGGACCGTGCACGGATGCGCACGGTGTTCGAACGCCATACGCCCAAGGTCGTGTTCCACGCCGCGGCGTACAAGCACCAGCCGATGCTCGAGACGATGGCGGCCGAGGCCGTCCGCAACAACACGATCGGCACGCGCGTGTGCGCCGAGCTCGCCGAGCGCGTCGGCGTGGAGCGCTTCGTACTCGTCTCCACGGACAAGGCGGTCGAGCCGACCACCGTCATGGGTCAGGCCAAGGCGCTCGCCGAGTGGGTCGTGCAGGCGTTCGCCGACCGCAGCTTCCACACCCGCTTCATGGCCGTCCGGTTCGGCAACGTGCTCGGCTCCTCCGGGTCGGTCATCCCGATCTTCCGGCGCCAGATCGAGCGCGGCGGCCCGGTGACGCTCACCGACGAGCGGATGACCCGCTTCTTCATGACCATCCCCGAGGCGGCGCAGCTGATCGTCCAGGCCGGGGCCATGGGCGAGGGTGGCGAGGTGTTCGTGCTCGACATGGGCGAGCCCGTCAAGATCGTCGACCTCGCACGCAACATGATCGAGCTGAGCGGCCTGCGCCCCGGCATCGACATCGAGATCGAGGTCGTGGGGCTGCGTGACGGCGAGAAGCTGCACGAGGAGCTGTTCGCGGGCGACGAGCGGCCCGAGCGGACCTCGCACGGCAAGATCTTCCGCGGACGTTCGACCTTCACGCTCGAGGCCGACGCCTTCCTCGAGGAGCTCGAGTCGTTCGAGCGGATCGTGTTCGACGCCGACCAGGACGCCGCGCACGCGAAGCTCGTGGAGATCATGCAGCCGCGCATCGACGCTGGTGCGCACCGCGGTGGGGACGTCCCGGCTCCGCCGGTCTGACCGACGCAGTCAATACGCGGGCTCCGGCTGGAATCAGCCGTCGACCTCGATGCCCATGGAGCCACCACGGTAGGCCTCGAGCTGCGCGGGTGACACCTTGACGGGACCGACCTTCGAGAGCGGGTCGTTGATGATGAACGTGCCGCCCTTGGTGTCGTAGCCGCTCACCACGATCCAGTGCGCGCCGTCGTACGGCGTCATCTGCGAGGCCGTGAACGACCGACCGTAGGAGCCGGCGGCACGCGGGTTGCCGTTGAGGATCACGGGCTTGCCGGCGAGCACCGAACCCCGGATCGAGCCGGCATCGGCGATCTCGCGGACGGTGGTTCCCGCGGCGGTGAGCGCGCGCTCCAGCTCGAGGTTCGTGGTCGACGCCGTGTTGGCAGCGTTGCCGGCAAGCTGGCGCACGCGGTTGATGAGGCGCTGCGGCGAGGCGCTGGACGCTGCGCCGGGGATCGACTTGCCGAGCAGCTTGAGCGTCATGACCACGCTCGCGGGGCCGCAGTCCTTGTTGCCGGCGGCAGGAGCGGCGTTGTACCTGGAGGGCACCTGAGAGACGTGGATGGCGCGCGGGCTGCGGACGCCGGCCCACAGCTCGGTGCCGACCTTGCGGGCACGGCTGACGCCGGCGCCGGCCGTGGTGGAGAGCACGCGGCCCGTCGCGCTTGCGAATCCTGCGAGGGCGCCGCCGACCGAGGCGCTCAGCGTTGGATCGGGAGCCGGAGCGGCGGCGGGCGCCGGGGCGGGGGCGTTGGCAGCGAGGGTTGCCGGCGCCGCGCTCATGGCGACCATCGGCAGCGTGACGACCGTCGGCATGGCGACGGGGGCGGCCGGTGAGGCGACCTCGACCTGCGGCTGGAACACCTGGGGCTGTGCGACTGCCTGCTGCGCCAGCAGCTGGCGCTGCTGGGCGAGCTGCTGCTGGGCGAGCGCGGCGTCGGAGGGCGACGGCCCGAGCAGCGTGTTGGCGATGGCCTCGAGCAGGCCGGTCCCCTGGGCGGCAGCGGGCGCGGCGACCGCGGCCGGCTGTGGCACCCATGCCGTGGCGGTCGTGGCCGCCGGCGAGGCGATCACGGGCGTCACGACGCCCGAGGAGATCCACTCGGTGGGGAAGGCCTGTACGCCGGCGACGGCGGCTGCTGCTGGGGAGATGGCGAAGGAATCCATGCACCAGTCCTTCGGTGGCTCCCTGCAGGAGGTTGGGCCGGATGCGGCCACTTCGGTGTCACCTCGGAGGCCACGATCTGGCCACCCCCTTGCATGTCAGTGACGCGAGCGACAGCACCTGTGCAGATCCGATAACCCCTCGATCGGAATTGCACAACTGGCGCGGATCACGGCCGGGCGCGCGCAGCACTTGTACGGAATCGATCGAGGGGTGATCGGTTCTGTACAGATGGGGAACTGGGGCGCGCCGAGGCAACCCGCCCGCGCACGCACGAAGGCCCGCCTCCGACCGGTGGTGCGAACCGGGCGGGGACGGGCCTTCATGCGTGGTGTGCGTGACGGGTGGGGACGTGCGCTACGG
>JAOPYU010000212.1 GCA_025964455.1 Thermoleophilia bacterium
ACCCGGTGGTGGCGGCGGACAGCGTCGCGGGCCGGGAGGCGGCGGGGGAGGTCGCCCCGGCGGTGGACGCCCCGGCGGCAGCGGCGCCAGCGGTGGCAGCGGCGGCAACCAGCAGCAGCCGCTCGAGATCGCGGTGCGATCGAGCCGCAACGCCCTCAAGCGCCACGCGGAGGGGCTGCGCGACGACCAGGTGCGGCTCGCCTGCCGCAGCATGCTCATCGCGCTGCACGGCAACATGACCGGCGTCGCCAACCCGGCCGAGCTGCTCGGCGTGCTCGAGCAGGTGCAGCACGTCCTCCATGCCTCCCGTCGCGACGACTCCCAGCTGCCGCTCGCGCTTCGGGCAGTGGTCGCATTCGCCGTCGACACCCCCGTGCGTCAGCGCGAGGTCCAGGAGCTGGTGCGATTGATCCTGCGCCACCTCTACGCGCTCAACGCGGACTTCCTCCCGCGCCAGGCGCGCGACGACGGCAAGTTCCGCGCAGATGCCGTGCTCGACGTGGTCGAAGGGGTCGCCCGCGAGTACCTGAGCGACGCACGGTTCGCCGAGCTGCGCGGCTGAAGCTCAGTCGTCGCGAGGCAGCGGTGCCTCGTCGAGCCATCGCAGCGCGGGCTCGTAGGAGCCGTAGTACTCGTGCGGGTCGACGCCGGCCCAGCGCTCGCCGTCGACCATGCGCACGCCCCAGTAACCGGAGAGCTCGGGGTTCTGTGCGATGGCGTTGATCGCCCTGATCGGGTGTGTCGCCGCCTCGCCGCGCGCCATGTCGCGGGACGCGTCGATGAGCAGCTGGCGATCCGGTACTGCGAACGCGACCGGATCGTGGGCGTCGTTGGCTTCCAGCACCTTCGGGTCCGACCGGTCGTCGAAGTGGCGCCGCGCGAGCCCGGGGTGTCCGAACAGCGCCGCGCGGTCGATCGCGTCGCGGATCTCCGGGGTCGCCATCGCGTCGCCGATGATCCATGCGCCCTGGCTGTATCCGCCGGCCAGGACCCGGTGGTCGCCGCCGTGGCTGGCGATGCCGGCGAGCACCAGCTGCAGGGTCCGCATCCCCGTGGAGACGCTCTGCTCGAAATCCATGGTCGCCGGATAGTCGACCAGGACCGCCGAGGACGGGCGGGCGAGCTCCTCGGATGCGACGCGCTTCCAGTTGCCGGCCATCACGTGCTCGTTGGTGCCGGGCATCCACAGGACGATGTCGGGTCGTGACCAGTCGATCTGCGCGAGCGCCTTCGCCGCATCTGCCTGCGCACGCGCCTCGTCGGGGACGCCCGGCGCCAGCGTGAGGCGTGCGCGCTCGATCGCCGCTGCCGCGGGCCGCGGGCGCGGCGCCTCGGTGCTGGCGACCGGGCGCATCGCGTCGACGTCGGGACGCTGTGGCGAGAGGTGCCGGTGGATCTGTCCGCTCCAGGTGGATGCGATCGAGTGCGTGTTGGCCGCGATCCGGTCGGCGGGTGAACCGCTGCCTGTCAGGAGCACCGAACCCGCGGCGCCGACCGCGATGCCCAGTCCCGTGCCGACGAGCCAGGGGCGACGGGTCAGCAGGCCCACGCCGGCGGCGGCGAGGCTGCCCGCCCCGATCGCGAGCACGCCGGTGCGCAGTGCCCCGTCGAGGTTGCTGCCGAGGTCGTCGCCCGCCCGCTGCCACTTCGAGGCTGAGACGCCGTCGTTGTGGCGCAGGCGCGCGGCACGATCCTCGGCGGCGCGCGATCCGGTCAGCTGCAGCGTCACGCCAGCGACGACGCCAGTGGCGACGACACCCAGCGCAGCGCTCCGCAGGCCCCCGAAATCCCCCATACCGTCGTATCGAGGGACTCGGCCGCGCCGTTGCGACGCGCCCGGATCAATCCTCGTCGAGCAGCTCCGCGATGCGCTCCAGCGCGCGGGTCCAGTGCTCGCGCATGTCCTCGCGCAGCTCGCCCTGGCGGAATCCGTCCTGGCGCAGGACGACGGTGGATCGACCGCGGTCTGCCTGGAGCCGGAGCTCGAGCACCGATTCGGGGAGGGCAGGCCCGCGGGCGCGCAGGCGGATCGCCTCGTCGTCGAGGAATTCGAGCACCTCGAAGCGTTCCCCGCTCGTGCCGACGAGCTCGTCGCCGACCTCGGGACCACCGTCGTTGCCCCGCCACCACGGCGACGGGGGCTCGCCCAGCCATGCAGCAGCGCCGGCCTCGGACGCGAGCAGTGCCCACACGCGACTGGGGGAGGAGCGGAAGGCCCGCTCGACGCCGACCTCGAAGGTGCCGTCCTCGGTCATGCCGGGTCGACGGCGTCCGATGTGCTGCTCGAACTGGCTCGTGACCTCCTGGCACCACCAGCCGCTCAGGACTTCTCCGTCGTTGCTGAGCAGGCGGACGATCTGCCGGTGGTCGAGTGCCTCGGCATCGTGGTCGTGGAGCCAGTCGAACCAGGACGCGAGGTCGCGCCCCGTCGCAGCTCGTGCGGCTTCGTCGTTCATCGTCGCCATCGGCCACCCACCTGCTCGTCGTCGACCTTCCGCATGCACGGTACCCATGGCATCGGATCAATGCGCAGGAATAGTGAGGAGCGGGCCTGTAAGCCGGATTCTGTCCCGCTGTCGCCAGCGGTGATGACCATCCATCTGGGTCACACGTCGCCGTGTGCCTCAAGCCACGACCCGGAGCTCAGCGGGCAGCCTCGACGCTCCTGTTCGTGTTGCACCGGGTGGGGTTTGCCGAGCCGACCACATTGCTGTGACCGCTGGTGCGCTCTTACCGCACCGTTTCAACCTTGCCTGTTCCGCATCGCTGCAGCCATCGGCGGTCTGTTTTCTGTGGCACTGTCCGTCGCGTTGCCGCGCCCAGGAGTTACCTGGCACCCTGCCCTGCGGTGTCCGGACTTTCCTCGTCGCGCGACGTCGCCGCCTCGCGCCGCGGTCATCCGGCCCGCTCCTCGCCGGGCATCGTACCGCACCACTAGCGGGCGGGCGCCGCGGCCGGGACCGGCGCGGAGAGCCGGGCATTGCGTCCGAGGATCCAGGTGGCGACGCCCTTGGCGAGGGATCCGTCGGTGAGCGAGTAGCCCTGGCGGTTGGATTCCTGGAACGACTTGATGCCGTTGTTGAGGTTGAAGGCGTGCAGGCCGGTCGTGCCGATCGCACCTTCGACCTTGGCAGCTCCATCGGCGAGCTTGTCCGCATGTCGCTGCTTCGTGGCGAGCGAGGTGATGCTGCGCTTGGCGCGGATCGCGCCCTGCTCTGCCGCGTCGAGCCGCTCACGCGCAGCGCGCGCGGCCGGCGTGAGCGAGGTCGGCGCGAGCTCCGCGGCGTCGCCCGCGGTGAGCTTCGCCGCGTTGGCGCGCGCTGCCACGTCGCCGAGCTCGTCCACCAGCGATGACGCACTGATCGCATCGTCGGCCTTGCCCGCGTTCGCGGTGACCGCGACCTTCTGGCGCAGGTTGGCTGCCTTGTCCACGGTTCCGGCGGCGCGATCCCGTGCGCTCGCGGCGACGTTCGCCGTCTGCGGTGCGTTGACCGCCGGCGCGGATCGCGCCACGTGTGCGACATCGTCGGTCGCGTTCGCGGCGTTGGCGGTCACGTCATCGAGCGTGCCTGCCGTGATCTGGGCGGCCTTCTCGTTGGCGCCCGCCGCGCGCTTGGCCGCGAGCCCCTTGATGCCCGCGAAGCCAGCGGGCGCGAACCCGAGGGTCGCGAGACCGAGGTCCTTCTTGGTGGCGTCGCCCTTGGCATACCTCACGGAGGTGTCGGCGAAGTTCACGCCCGCGATCAGCGTGCTCGCCGCCAGGACCGGCTTCTGCGCCTGGATCATCACCTTGCCGACCCTGGTCGCGCCGAGCGCGGCGCGTCCCGTGTGCACGGCCTGGCCCACCTTGGCGGCAGCGCCGGCGGCTCGCGTGGCACCCAGCGCACCGCGTGCACCCTGCACGGCGCTCCCTGCCGCCTTGGCGAGCTTGACGGCGCCGACGCCGGCGCGCCCCATCTGGGCGACCTTCACGCCGACCGCACCCATGCGCGCTGCCATCAGGCCGCCCGCCATCGCGCCGCTCGCACCGCCCGTGACCGGCACGGCGAGCATGAGCGCGGTGGTGCCGACCCAGAACCCGATCTCCGCCTTGTGGTTCCAGCTCCACTTCGCAGCGGTCTTTGCGCCGTCCTTGATGGCGGATCCGGCGGCCGCCAGCTTCGGGGCGACCGCATCCTTGATGTCTGCTGCGCCCCGGCGAAGGGTCGCGACGCCGGCCCTGGCGTGCTCGGCGCCGGCGCGGGCGACGTGGGCGACGGCGCTGGTGCCCTGCTTGACCGCAGCGCGTGCGACGTGCTCGACGCCCTTGAGCGCCTGGCCGGCACCCCGAGCAGCCGCAGACGGTGCAGCCGCCACGGCGTGGCGGATATCAGCTGTGGCCTTGACGGCATCGTGGACGCCGCTGGACACGTGCTGTTTGACGCTCGATGCAGCGTCCTTGATGGAGTCGAAGAGCCCCACTGGCAGTACCTCTGGGTCGGCGTGCACGACGCGCTGGCAGCGACGTGCGATCTGCGCCGCGACGAAGTGGGGTCCGTCGGCGGCAACGGCCCCATCGTGCGCCGATGCCGCAGGTGCGTCAACGGGGACCCGCCACGCGATACGATCTCCCGTCGCTGCTCGCACCACGCCCCTGAAAGGCACCCCTCCATCATGCGCCACGCCGACCTGCCCACGGCCCTGACCTTCGACGACGTGCTCCTCGTCCCCCAGCGCTCCGACGTCGCGAGCCGCAGCGACGTCGACACGACGGGCCGGCTGACGCCGACGATCTCGCTCGCCGTGCCGATCGTCTCGGCGAACATGGACACCGTCACCGAGTACCGCATGGCCATCGCGATGGCGCAGGCCGGTGGCATCGGGATCATCCACCGCTTCCTCACCATCGAGGAGCAGGCCGAGCACGTGCGCCGGGTCAAGCGCGCCGAGAGCCACGTCATCGAGCACCCGTACACGATCGGTCCCGACGCGCCCGTCGAGCAGGTCTACGGCGAGCTCGCAGCACGGGGGGTCAACGGACTGCCCGTCGTCGACGAAGCGGACCGCCTGCTCGGCCTCATCACTCGGCGCGACCTCGTCGCGAGCGGCCTCGAGGGCGTGGTCCGCGATTCGATGACACCGCGCGACGCGCTCGTGGTCGGCACCACCGAGACCTCGCTCGAGGAGGCTCGCGAGCTCATGGCCAAGCGCCGGGTGGAGAAGCTGCCGCTCGTGGACGGCGACGGCCGCCTCGCCGGGCTCATCACCATCAAGGACATCGCGCACCTCGACCTGTATCCACTCGCGACCAAGGACGCGCGTGGCCGGCTCCGGGTCGGCGCGGCGATCGGGGTTCGCGGGGACTACCTGGACCGAGCGCGCGCCGTGGCCGAGGCGGGCGCCGACGTGCTCTGCCTCGACATCGCACACGGTCACGCCGAGCACGCCATCGCCGCGACGCGCGAGCTGCGTCGCACGGTCGACATCGAGGTCATCGCCGGCAACGTGGCGACCGGCGCGGGGGCGCGCGACCTCATCGAGGCGGGCGCGCATGCGATCAAGGTCGGCGTCGGTCCCGGCTCGGTCTGTACGACCCGCCTGGTCGCGGGCGTCGGCGTCCCGCAGCTGACGGCGGTCATGGAGTGCGCCGTCGCGTGCCACGAGGCGGGCATCCCCATGTGCGCCGACGGCGGCATCCGCATGCCGGCTGACATGTCCAAGGCGATCGGCGCGGGTGCCGACACGATCATGGTCGGCAACATGCTCGCCGGCACGTCAGAGAGCCCCGGCACGCTGCTCAAGCGCGACGGGCGCACGGTGAAGGTGCACCGCGGCATGGCGAGCGGCGGCGCGATGAAGAAGCGCAGCGACATGGATGCAAGCTCGGCCGCCAACAACACCCGGATGGAGCGTCGGTGGCTGCTCGGTCGCGAGAGCGACATGGGTGAGTTCGGACGTGTCGTCGCCGAGGGCGTCGAGGCCGTCGTGCCGTACCGCGGTGACACCCATGCGGTGCTCCACGAGCTCGCGGGCGGCCTGCGCAGCGCCATGTCCTACTCCAACTCGCGCAGCCTCACCCAGTACCACGAGCGCGCGCAGTTCGTCCGCATCACCGCGGCCGGCCAGGTCGAGTCGCGCCCGCACGACGTCGAGGTCTGAGACCGGCCCAGGACCTCGGGCTGCGTCGATGGATGTGCAGTTCGTCGAGATCAACTCGACAGGATGCACATCCATCGAGCATTCGCTGGCCTACCAGCCCGCGACCATCTGCTGGAGGCGCAGGAGGGCGTCCTGGACGCCGTGTGCCATCGGTTGCGAGCAGCGCAGCTGGATCGCCGTCGGATCCGATGGGTCGTAGCGCAGCACGAACCGCGCGTTGGCGAGGTGCGCCGGCGCGTCCCAGTCGCGGGCGTTGTCGACGGGCATCGCCGTGATCGCCTGCTGCACGAGTGCGGCAACCGAGGGGTGGTGCACGCTGAGCACGATGCGCCCCTTGGAGCCCACGTAGAGCCCGAGCAGGCGCGAGCCGAGGGTGGGCGAGGCCGCACCGACGAGCAGGTGGTAGCGATCCACCCACACGACGTTGGGCTGCCACGGTCGGACCTGCTCGGCCACCTGGACCAGGGACTGGGGGCCGAGCTCGCGCAGCTCGTCGTGGTACGCAGCATCGCGGATGCCGGCCTGCTCGTCCGGATGCAGCGCCCAGCCGGCCATCGCCTCGCCACCGAGCTCGAGCACCTGCACGAGCGCATCCGGGATCGCCGCGAGCGCCGCAGCGTTCGGGGAGCGCAGGGTCCAGCGACCGGGCTGGATGGGATCTGGTTCGACCTGGAGCTGCGCCATGGCCCGCTCCTACCCGCGCGCGCCGCGGCTTGGTCAGCCGACGCGCACGAAGCCCTGGATGTCCCGGGAGCCGGGGCCGTACGTACGGGCCTTCACGGCATCGGAGGAGTTGCCCTCGATCGTGTGCACCGTGCCGTCTGCGTCGACGCGCTCGACGATGCCCGTGTGGTCGGCCACGCCGGAGCCGCCCCAGTTGATGATCACGATGTCGCCGGGCTTCGGGACGCCCTGGCCGTTGGGCGTGTAGCGGCCCTCCTGCTTGCCCCACGCCTCGAGCGTCGGGACATAGCCGGTGCCGTTGCCGCCGGCACCGACGGGAGCACCCGCCGACTTCGCGAGCCAGCTGACGAAGTACGAGCACCACGGGCCGGGCGTGTTCTCGGCGCCGGCCGTCGCGCTGCGGTACTCGCGGATGCGCGGTGATTCGTTCGTCCCACTCGTCTCGCGCACGCCGGCCGCCAGCTCCTGGCGCGCGAGCTGCACCATCCGCTCGCCGACGGGGCCGGCCATGCCGGGGGCGCCGCCGATGCCGCCGAGCAGGCCCGCAGCGCGCGGATCCGCGACGTTGAGGACCGGGAGGCCGTACTGGGAGAAGGGATCCGACTGCTCGACGGAGTAGCCGTCGCTGCCGCCGCCCGAGCCGAGCGCGAGCTGCGCCTGCTGGGTCGCTAGCTGTGCCGCGAAGGCGCCGCCTGACGTCGCCGCGTCGCTGGCCACGGAGGTCCGATTCTGCTCGGCTCCAGCCAGCGCACGCAGCTCGCCCACGCGCTGCAGTGCTGCCTCATAACTCATCGTTACGAGGCATCGGCGAGGCCGTGGATCCCCTTGAACGCGCCAGAGCGTGTGTTCTTCGCTGCAAATTCATGGTAGAGCTGACGGTCGAGCTGCTCGACCGAATGCGCCATCCGCAGCGCCTCGCCGTAGACGATCCGGACGAACTCGATGCGGTCGGCTTCGCCCATGTTCTCCCACTGGTCGAGCAGCGTGGAGGAGTAGCCCAGCACGCTCGTGAGCGGTGTTCGCAGCCCGTGAGAGAGCTCTTCATGCAGTACGGTCTTCATCTCGGTCCTTTCGACGGCGCTCACGTCGCGTTGGGCATCGCGTCGTTCGGTCACCGCAGGGGCGCATCCGGGTCGGGCGTCGCCTTCGCGAACGCCCGCATGCAGGAGGTACATCGGCAGTGCGTGCAGCGCTGCGAATCGATGCGGGGTGAACCTCCAGCGGTGCAGACGCCTCATGGCTCCCGAACCTGCGCCTCACCTGCTCCTTACATGGGCCATCGCCGTGGCCCATCCGGCCGGGTGGCGCGCGAGCAGGGGTGCGGGCGATACGGTTGCGCCGACGAGCCGGCGAGATGCAACCGATCCATGGACCCCACCTGACGGAGCCGCACGCCGCCCCTGCGCGGCGACGTCGGCGCACGCTCCCGGGCGCGGCGGTCGTGGCGGGTCCTGCGATCGCCGCCGGTTTCGGCCCCGCATTGGGCTACGACCAGGCGCCGCTGCCGCCCGGCTCGCGCCGCCTCGGCCCGATCCACGTCGGCGACCAGGGCGTCTCGCCGAAGGAGCGGCCCCACGCCGAGCAGGCGATCACACGCCTGTTCGAGGCCGCCGGTGTCGACATGATCGGGCTCTACGACACCGAGCGCGGGACCTACGAGCTGCGCTCGCGCACCGGCCTGCTGCGCTGGGAGCGCTGGGCGACGCCGTCGGGCGACCTGCGCTACCGGATCGTGGAGCAGCGCGGCGAGAACCCGGTGCCGAACGTCGACGGCACGCTGCTGCGCACGCTCGAGGAGGAGGTGGCTGCCGCTGGCGGAGTCGGGCGCCCCGTCCCCAAGGATCGCAACTCCTTCCCGGACCCGCTCGCGCGGATCGCGCAGCTGTTCGACCACGAACGCGCGCCGGAATTCGTCTACATCCCCACGACCGGCGGGGATCCCAACCACCCCGGGGCCGGCTCGCACGGCATCCCGGACATGGTCCAGTCGCGCGCACCCGTCATCATCTCGGGGCCGGGGATCGCGCGCGGCGCGGTCGCTGACCTGCTCGTGCGACACGAGGACATCGCGCCCACCATCGCCGACCTCGTGGGCGTGCGGCCGATCGACGGCACCAACGCATCGGGCGTCCGTCGCATGCAGCTCATGAAGTGGCAGGACGGTCGCTCGATCGCCGGCGCCCTGCGCGACGCGCGCTCCGGTTCGGACCTGCACGGCGCCGCGCAGCGGGCGATCATGTTCACGATCGACGGCCTGAGCCAGCCCGTGCTGCTCGACGAGGTCAAGCGCGGGCTGCTGCCGAACATCGCGCGGGTCATGTCCGAGGGGACGATCCTGCGCAATGGCACCCTGGCCGAGTATCCGACCGTCACGTGGGCCAACCACAACACGCTCGTGACCGGCGCGGCGCCCGGCCACAACGGCCTCGTCAACAACTCGTGGTTCGACCGCGCGACGCAGACCGAACGCCTCATCACCGACGGCGGGTTCCGCAACACGCTCCGCACCGGCAGGCTCATGGACCCGCAGGTGGAGACCCTCTACGAAGCGGTCGAGCGCTCCTTCCCGAACGCGCAGACCGTGGCCATCAACCAGCCGTCGGGGCGCGGCGCCGACATCAGCATCCTCGATCTCGAGGGGATCCCGAAGCTGCTGACGCGGCTGCCTCGGCTCGCCACGTCCATGGTGCGCGAGATGATCCGTGGACCCAGGGAGTACGACAAGGCGTCCAAGGAGGACGCGTTCGCACTTGCCGCGGGCGAGACGCTCTGGTCGGGGCGGACGCCGCCCAAGCTCGGCGTGCTCGAGTTCACCCTCGTCGACACGCAGGGTCACAAGCTGGGCCCGCAGACCGACGACGCGCGGCGCGCGCTGCGCCTCATCGACCGCCAGATCGGCCAGGTGCTCGCCGGCCTCGACCGCTCCGGCCTGCGCGATTCAACGGCCATCGTCGTCACGGCCGACCATGGCCAGGAACACCAGGACCTCGACGAGGGCAAGCTCGGCGGATGGTTCCAGGCGCTCGATCGGGCGGCGCTCGACGGCGCGAAGACCAAGGAGAGCACACGGTTCGTGTACGTGAAGAGCGTGCAGGCGAGCGTCGCCAGCGCCGTGCCGGCAGCCGGCACGACCGGTGAGCTCGCCATCGACGTGCGCAACGACGACCTCGACGCGGAGGGTGCGCGCCCGCCGGTCGCCGGCGCGACCGTGACGATCCGGGACGCGGCCGGGGGCACCTGGAGCGCCGTCACCGGGGCCGATGGCCGCGTCCGGATCCCCATCTCCCCGACCGCTGGACCGCTCGCCGTGCAGGTCGAGCACGTGGACTTCTCCCGCGAGCTGCTCACGGTCGCGCTGCCCGGCGCCGCAGATGCGGCCACGGCGGCGGCAGCGCGGCGACGACGCCGATGACCACCGCTGCAACCCGGCCGCACCATGGCCCGATGTACCGGTGATGAGCGACGAGCACTCCACCCCACGGGCACCTGACGGCGATGCGGCCGAACGCCGCCGCGACCACCTGCGACTCGTGCGCGTGGAGCCGATGGTCCCGGGGCCGATGGAGCCCGTGGTCGGCGCGGACGTGATCGCTCCCGTGCGACCGCGGTCGATCGGCCGGCTCATCGCCCAGACGGCGATGATCGCGGATTCAGCGGTGCAGCGACGGCGGGCGGATCGTCCCGAGGACGCGGCCCGTGGCAGGTCCGGGCGTCTGCTCGGACGGTTTCGCTGAACGTGTCAGGCGGGCTGCGGCGCGACGGAGCCGAGCGCGGCTTCCGCGCGGCGTGCGCGACGGCGTGACATCGCCGCGAAGGGCGCCTTCGCCGATCGACCCGCAACGCGCTCCTCGATGAGCGACAGCAGCATCTCGCGCTGGCCCTCGTCGTGGATGTCGATGTTGTCGGTGTCGATGATGAGCACGTCCGAGGATTCGTAGCTCGCCATCCAGCGCTCGTAGCGATCCTCGA
>JAOPYU010000228.1 GCA_025964455.1 Thermoleophilia bacterium
GGCGCGTGGCGTATCGCCGCGCGGTGGAGGAGGGCGCGCGCCTGATCCTCGGCTCCGCGACGCCGCGTCCGGAGAGCTGGCAGGGCGTTCGGCGGCACGTGGTCATGCGCGAGCGTCCCGGAGGAGGGCGGCTCGCGCCGGTCGAGCTCGTCGACCTGCGCGACCACCGCGACGACTTCCCGATCACCCGTCCCGTGCAGGATGCGATCGACGCGGTCCTGCGCCGTGGACGCAAGGTGATCGTGCTGCACAACCGCCGCGGCTACGCCGTCGCGCTGCACTGTCGCGGCTGTGGCCACACCTTCCGCTGCCACCGCTGCGACGTGTCACTCGTGATCCACGGGCGCGTCGCCAAGCGCCAGCGACTGACATGTCACCACTGCGGATTCGACGCGCCCGTGCCGGAGCTGTGCCCGAACGAGACGTGTCGCTCCTCCGACATCGCGCGCATGGGAGCAGGCACCGAGCAGATCGAGACCTTGCTCGCGGAGCGCTGGCGCGACACGCCGGTGCACCGGCTCGATGCGGATGCGGTCAAGACCCGCGGCGCGGTGAGCGACATCCTCGAGGCGTTCAACCAGCCGGGTCCGGCGATCCTCGCCGGCACGCAGATGGTCGCGAAGGGACACGATTTCCCGGACGTCGAGCTCGCCGTCGTGATCGATGCCGACGCGGGTCTCGCGATCCCCGACTTCCGGTCGGAGGAGCGCGCGTTCTCGCTCGTCGCCCAGCTCGCCGGGCGCGCCGGGCGCAGCGCCGCCACCGCCGAGCACGCCCGCGTGCTGCTCCAGACGTGGGATCCGGGCCACCCCTTCCTGTCCTTCGCCCGAACGCACGATGTCGACGGGTTCCTCGCCCGCGAACTCGCGGAGCGCAAGGCGCACGGGTTCCCGCCCTTCACGCGGATCGTGCGGGTGCTCGTCTCCGCTCGGTCGGAGGAGGCGCGCGACCGCTGGGCCGCGGCCATCACCAGTGGCATGCGCAAGCTCGACGCCGGCACCGTGCTCGGCCCGGCGCGGCTCCTGCGGCTCAACGACCGCGAGCGCGCGCAGGTGCTCGTCACCACCACGCGCGCCGTCGACGTCGCAGCCGCGGTCCGCCGCTTCCTCGGCACCACCGAGGCCGATCGCCGCAAGGCCGACGTGCGCGTGATCCTCGACGTGGATCCCCAGTCGCTCATGTGACCTGAACGCGATCGGCGCGGCCTCGAATATGGCGATGGATGTGCATTTCGTCGAGATGAAGTCGACAAAACGCGCATTCATGGCGGGAGTTGGAGGATCAGGGACGCTTGCGCGCGACCCAGACTTCCTCGCTCGGCCACTTGGCGGCCCAGGCGGCGTCGGCGTAGGTGTAGCGCGTGGTCGCCCCCTCGGGCGCCTGCAGCTCGATCAGGCGCTCGACCTGGAGGCCGTGCTCGCCGAGCAGCCGGATCATCTCGCCGTGTGGCAGGTGGAACTCCACCGAATCGTCATCCGGCCACTCCATCCGGTGCATGCCGAACAGCGGGCGGTGCAGCTGCGTCGTCGTGCTGAGGCCCGGCTCGTCGATGCAGAGTAGTCCGAGCACGCCGTTGGTCAGGAAGATCAGCTCGCCACCCGGGCGCAGCACCCGAGCCGCCTCGGGGATCCAGCGGTACGGATCACACCAGAGGCACACGCCGTACTCGCTGATCGCCAGGTCGAACGACGCGTCGTCGAAGGGCAGGTCCTCGCCACTGCCCTGGATGAGCTCGATGCGGTCCTCGAAACCGTGCTCTGCCCGAAGTCGCCGCGCCGTCGCGAGCTGCTCGTCGCTCACGTCGATGCCCGTCACCTTCGCGCCGGCGCGAGCGAGCCACGAGGAGACGTACGCCGTCCCACAGCCCAGTTCCACGACGTCGCGTCCCGCGAACCGCCCCGCTCCGCCCTCGCCCAGCACCCCGGCGTCCGCCTCCGCGATGCTCCACAGCCCCCACGACGGGTCGGGTTCGGTCCAGTGGCGCTCGCCGCTCGGGACGTACTCGGCCGCCCAGTCGTTCCACTGGGCTCGGTTGCGCACGGCGTGCTCGGTCAGGTCCATGCGGCCCGCCTACCCGCATGCAGCGGATTCGGTGCCGCCGAGCCAGCTGCTAGCCTTGCGCGCATGGAGACGTCAGCCACGAAGCAGCGCCGCCCCGAAGTCCGCGGAGGAGGAGGGGATGGTCCCGACGACCGCCTCTCGCCCGAGCTCGAGCAGCGGCGCCAGATGGCCCTGCGCCACGTGCGCCAGTACCCGGATCCGGTGCTGCGCGTGCCGACCGAGGACGTCACCGAGTTCGACGAGGAACTCGCCGCGCTCGTGGAGCGCATGACCAGCATCATGGGCGACGCCTACGGCATCGGCCTGGCCGCCCCGCAGCTCGGGCTCGTGCTGCGCCTGTTCACCTACCAGCCCGAGGGTGGACCCGCCGAGGCGGTCGTCAACCCGAAGGTCACCTGGTCGAGCGAGGAGACCGACGTCGACGACGAGGGCTGCCTCTCGCTCGGCGACGACGTCCGCGTGCCGGTGCGTCGCCCCATCGCAGTCAAGGTCGAAGGACAGACCGTGACGGGCGAGCCGAAGACCTGGGAGCTCGACGATTACTTCGCGCGCGTCTTCCAGCACGAGATCGACCACCTCGACGGCATCCTGATGATCGACCGCACCGAGGACGCCGAGCGCCGATCCAGCGCCATGGGGATCCTGCGCCCGCGTCCCTGACGCGACGACCGTTCGACGAGGGAAGGCGGAAGCTCGATGGCGATCGCGTTCGCAGGGACCGCACCGTTCGGCGCCGCCATGCTGCGCGCCCTCCTCGACGGCCCTGGTGACGGACGCCCGGGGCGCGACGACCTGGCGCTCGTGATTTCCCAGCCCGACCGCCCAGCAGGGCGCGGCAAGCAGCTGCAGAGCCCGCCGGTCGCGGCGCTCGCCATCGAGCGCGGCGTGCGGCTCGTGCAGCCCGAGCGTACCCACGACGAGGAGCTGCTGGCCCTCTACCGCGAGCTCGGCATCACGACGTTCGTCGTAGCAGCCTTCGGACAGATGATCCGCGAGCCCCTGCTCACCGACTACCTGATGCTCAACGTGCACGGCTCGCTGCTGCCCGAGTACCGCGGCGCCGCACCGATCGAGCGCGCGATCATGGATGGCAGGGCCGAGACGGGCGTCGGCATCATGCGCATGGAGGCCGGGCTCGACACCGGCCCGGTTGCGCTGGAGGCGACCGTACCGATCTCGCAGACAGATGACGCCGGCTCGGTATTTGCGAAGCTCGAGGCCGCGGGCGGGCTCATCCTCTTCGACGCGCTGGAGCGCCACGACGCGGGAACGCTCGAGTTCACCGCGCAGCCCGAGGACGGCGCCACCTACGCGCACAAGATCACCGCGCCCGACCGCATGCTCGACCCCGCGCGCCCCGCGCAGCAGCTCCATGACCAGGTGCGCGCGCTCAGCCCGCACGTCGGTGCGTGGCTCCACGTCGACGGGGAGCGCCTCGGGATCTGGCGCACCGAGGTGCTGGGCGAGGCCGAGCACCGTGCTGCCGGCGAGCCGGGCGCCGTCTGGCACGACCAGGCCGAACTCGTGATCGGCACCGCCGATGGCGCGCTGCGCGTGCTCGAGCTGCAGCCGCCCGGCAAGCGCCGCATGGCGAGCGGCGACTGGCTGCGCGGGCTCCGCGCACCACTCGAACGAGCCACGGCGCCGACCCCGTGACACCGCTTCCATCCAATGAGCAGCGCGCCAAGGGCCGCCGCCTCAAGCGTCCCACCAAGGTCACGCCGGCGCGCTGGGTCGCGTGGCTCACGCTCAAGCGCACCTTCGAGGAGGAGGCCTGGACCGACCGCGCCTTCACGGCGGCGGTCGAGCAGCTCGGCCTCGACAAGGATCCACGCGAGCGCGCCTTCGCGCAGCGACTGACATACGGGACCGTGCAGCAGGCCAAGCGCCTCGACCACGTTATCGGCGTGCTCGGCAAGCGCCCGCTCCACAAGCTCGATCCCCCGGTGCTCTACGCGCTGCGCATCGGCACCTACGAGCTCCTCGAGTTGCAGCAGGCTACGGGCCCCGACGGTGAGCGGCTCGGTACATCGAGCGCCCACGCCGCCGTCGACCAGGCCGTCGAGCTCGTGCGCGGCGTCGTCGGCGAACGCGCCGTCGCCTTCACCAACGCGATCCTGCGGCGCGCGCAGGTGGACGGCGCGGGCATCCTCGACAAGCTCGACCCTGCCAAGGACGACGAACTCGCGGTGCTGCTGTCGATGCCTGACTGGCTCGTCTCGAAGGTGCGCGGCGCGCACGGCGAGCAGGGCATCGAGGCGCTGCGTGCGCAGAACGCACCACATCCCGGCACGGTGTTCCGGATCAACACGGTCGATCCCGCAGCGAAGGACGTCGGCGCGCAGCTCGCGCGGAACTCCGTCGAGCATGAGCTGCTCGATGGGGGCGGCGTGCGCGTGTTCGGCTCCACGTCGAGCGTCTCGTCGCTGGTCGAGCGCGGTGTGCTCGTGCCGCAGTCGCTCGCCTCGCAGTTGGTCGCCGCAGCCGTCGATCCGCAGCCCGGCGAGCGCGTGCTCGACATGTGCGCGGCGCCCGGTGGCAAGACCACGCACCTCGCCGCGCTCATGCAGGGCAGCGGGAGCATCGTCGCCGTCGAGCTGCACGAGCACCGCGCCGACTCCATCGCCAAGCTCGCCGAGCGAACCGGTACCGCCGCGATGATCGACGTGCGCGTCGCCGATGCCACCCAGCTCGATCCGACTGACATCGGCACCTTCGACCGCGTGCTCGTGGATGCACCCTGCAGCGGCACGGGTGTGCTCGGCGCACGCCCGGACGCGCGCTGGAAGCGCAACGCCGACGGGCTGGCGGAGCTCGCCGACCTGCAGCGAGCCCTGCTCGACCGAGCCGCGCAGCTCGTGAAGCCCGGCGGCGTCGTCGTCTACTCGACCTGTTCGATCCTCACCGAGGAGGACGAGGCGATCACTGCCCAGACGCCGGTCTCGCTCGTCACGGATCCCCTCCCCGATGCCTTCGGCTCGATGCTGACATCACCGAACACCGCGCGGACGTGGCCCCACGAGCACGCGACGGACGGTTTCTACATCGCGCGCTTCCGCCGCGCCGCCGATGGGCCCGCGACGTGACGCCCGACGATTCCATCGGCGCCGCGCTCGTCCCGCGCACCACGTCGGAGATCGACCGTGCGCTGCTCGAGCGGACGATCGACCTCGCCGAGCTCGGGCGCCCTGGCGCGCGGCCGAATCCCGTGGTCGGGGCCGTGCTCGCGCTCCCCGACGGCACCGTGCTCGCGATCGGACACCACGCGCGCCGCGGCGAGGCCCACGCGGAGCGAGCCTGCCTCGCAGACGGCGTGACCGACGTACCTGCGGAGGCCACCCTCTACGTGTCACTCGAGCCGTGCAGCCACCACGGCCGCACGCCACCCTGCACCGAGGCGATCATCGAGCGTGGCGTTCGCCGCGTGGTCTACGCGAGCGGCGATGCCAATCCGAGCACGTCGGGTCGCGGCCCGGCCCAGCTCGCCGCCGCGGGCATCTCGGTCGCGCGCGGCCCCGCCGACGTGGAGCGTCGCGCGCTGCAGCAGAACGCCGGCTTCCACTCCGTACACCTGCGTGGCCGGCCCTACGTCACCGCCAAGTGGGCGATGACCACCACCGGCCGGTTCAGCACCGGTGATGCGGAGCGCCGCTGGATCAGCGGGCCCGAGAGCCGCGCCTTCGTCCACTACCTGCGCGCGGGCAGCGGCGCGATCGCCTGCGGCATGGGGACCGTCCTCGCCGACGATCCGCAGCTCACGGTCCGCGGCTCGCTCGCCGCACGCACGCCCGTGCCTCCGACCCGCGTGGTCTTCGACAGGACGCTCAAGCTGCCGCTCGACTCCACGCTCGTGCGCACGGCCCGCGACGTGCCGGTCGTGGTGGTCACGACACATGACGCCGCTGCCGAGCGCGAGTTCGCACTCGTCGAGGCGGGCGTGGAGGTGTGGCGAAGCCCCGCACCCGAGCCCGGCATGGCGTGCATCCCCGGCGCCTGCCTCGCGATGCTCGCCGACCGCGGCATCAACGATGTCCTGCTCGAGGCGGGCCCAACGCTGCTCAGCGCCTTCCACCAGGCGGAGCTCATCGATGCGGTCTTCGCCTTCGTGGCCGACGTGCCCGCCGCCGACGACCAGCCGGGGCTCGCCCTCGACCACCCGCTCGTGGTCGCGGCGCTCGAGGCGACCGGGCAGTCCAGCGGCGACGACGCGCTGCACCACGCGGTGCTCCATCCCGCCTGGCAGTTCCCCGGCGCGCGCGCCGACTGACGCAGAAGAAATTGCGACCCCGGCCGCTGTGCTCGTTGGACGGCGAGCGGGGCCGGGGTCGCGAGTGCTCGGTCGCGCCGGTGTGGGACGGCATGTGCGATCGGGCGAGTGCCACGAAGTCTTCAGTTTGGGACGTGGGACTGGTCGTGGCGGTGTGGACGTGTGTGGGATAGCTCGGTGTGTGACGTGGACGTGTGCGTTGTCGAAAGCTGTCCGCCGGCGGCGTCGTGCAGCTGGCGGTCGGCGGACCCTGGTGCCCCGGGCGGCGTGATCGTCGGTGATCTCGGGGCGGCGTCCCCCTCGATCGACGATCCGCGGTGCGGATCCATATGTCTGCTCGGCAGCGGAGCCCATCTCCGCCGGCGGCGCTCGCTGTGTTCGGACTGGCGATCCGAGCGGCGCTCGCGGGTCCCTTCCGTAGTTCCCGATCGCTCCGGGCGGCTGGTGCCTCGCTGCCTTGCAACATCACCTTCCCATGGCCACCTGTCTACCGAGTCGGTGGAATTACCTAAGTCACGCAGGGCGCCCCGTAGGTACCTACGAACCGCTAGAAAAACCCGCATTGTGCCGTGATTTTCGAAGGATCCGGCCCGCCGCGACGGAAGCGCTCCGCGGGCGCTCAAAACGCCCCGATGCCCATCACCGCGCCGTTATAACGCCCTCGACGCGGCCTCCAGATGGCCGGGTGCGCCGGTTTCGGCATGGCAGTCGCGTGGCACAACCTCGCTTGCAGCTACCGCCCCAGCCCGCCCGGC
>JAOPYU010000031.1 GCA_025964455.1 Thermoleophilia bacterium
GTCCACGGCCCGTCGCGAGCGCGCCGCCGCATTCGCGGCCGGGGCGCGCACGCTCGCCGCGATCGACCCGGCCCGGGTCGCGCCGCCCGAGGTGCCTGCGTGGGAGCCGCTGCAACGCGATTCCGACGCAGTCCGATAGTCGGGCAGGACGAGATGCGGCACCTGTGGGGTTGCCGCGACCCGTCGAGCGCTCGGGACCGCGCATCGATCGGGTCATGCAAAGGGACGACATGACTGGTATCTCGAGCACGGGCACGGGCCTGCCCTCGGCGCAGAGCCTCTTCGCGGGGAGCGCGCCGACGATCGCGGCTGCACCGACCATGGCGACGACGACGACCGGGCTCGCACCGGGCGTGGATCCGAACGCCCAGCAGCCCGGATTCACCGTGCAGGGGCAGGGCGGATCGACGTCGCTCCCGGCCGCATCGCCCAACGACTTCAACAGCGTGAACCCCACGCCGCTCGACCAGCCGCACCCGCAGTACCCCGGGCTGATCCAGTCGCACGTGGCGGTCCTGCAGGCGATCGGCACGCCGCCGCAGGTCCTCGTGCAGCTCAACGCAGAGCGTCCCCAGGCCGAGTACCTGGAGCGTTACATCCAGGGCGAGATCATGCAGAACCCCGAGGGCTGGGACGCAGCTGTCGGCAACCCGGCCGGGACGGCGCGCGCCGGCCTCCAGAAGCTGATGCCGGGCGTGCAGCTGCCGGCCGTCGGCGCCGGCAACCCCGGAACCATGCCTGATGGAACCTCCGCCACGGGCTTGAACGTGCCGGGCGTGGCGATCACCCAGCCCAACGGCGAGCAGACCGGGATCTCGGGCGAGACCGTGGTCAAGGGCCTGTTCTGGGGCGCGGTCGCCGCGGGCGTCGGGTTCCTCGGCTGGAAGTTCCTCAAGGGCCGCAGCGCCGCCAAGGCGCTCGAGGCCGGTGCCGCGGCTGGCGCTGCGAACCTCGGCAACGTGGGCGCGGCCGGAGCGCTCGCCGGTGGCGGCGCGCTCGGCGCAGCGGGCGCGGCTGGCGCAGCCGGGGCCCACGGCGGCGACCTGCTCGGTCGACTCGGCGGGCTCAACGACATGTTCCGAACGCTCGGTGGCGGCGCTGCCGCAGCCGGTGGCGCGGAGGCCGAGCTCACTCGCAACGTGGCGCTCGCGGCGATGACCGGCAACGGCACGCTGGCCGAGCAGACCTCGCGGGCCGCGAGCACGTGGGGCGTCCTCAAGGGGCTCGCCCCGGGCGAGGGCCACGCGATGAGCGTGCACGCCGCGGCGTCGTACTCGGGCCTGAGCGAGACGCTCGTGCACAAGATGGCGATGGAGAGCCGCTGGATGGGCGTCATGGAGCAGCTCGCCAGCAACGGTGGCACGCTCGGCGACGCAGCAGCTGCCGGCATCCTCTCGCGCCAGGCACTCGCATCCGCGGGCGCGACGGCCGCGACGAGCACCGTCAGCCAGGAGGGCTTCCGCCAGATCCTGATGGGTGCGCTCCAGGCAGCAACCTGATCGCATCGCGGCGACCTGCGCGCGTGCGAGAATGCACGCGTGGATCAGCAGCTCACCCAACGCGTCCGGATGTTCCAGCTGCCGAGCGGCATGCGCATGGCATCGTTCGGCCTCGGGATGCTCGTGCTGTTCGGGATGATCGGCGGGCTCATCTGGTACGGCGCGGGCCGTGACAGGCGCGGTGACGGCAGCGAGTTCAACACGCGCCAGTCGCCGGGGATCCGCACGAGCGTCGCCGGGGAGCAGACGATCTGGTCGACGTGGGGGCGCAACGCCGCACACGACCGCTACGTTCGCGGCACGGGGATCAAGCCGCCCTTCGTCACCCCGGCGTGGACCTACGACGCCAAGCAGCCGATCGAGTTCCCACCCGCGATCGTCCGCGATGCGCTCTACCTGCCGATCAGCGACGGCAACCTGGTCCGCCTCGACCGTGCGAGTGGCGACGAGCGTTGGCGCACCCGGGTCGGCGGCCCGCTGCAGAGCTCGCCGCTCGTCGTAGGCGAGGTCGTCTACCAGACGTCCAAGGACGGCGCACTCCATGCCTTCGGCACGGCCGACGGCGAGGAGCTGTGGCGCTATCCTACGAAGGGTCCGATCGAGAGCAGCCCGATCCACGTCGCCGGGCGCATCGTGTTCGGCTCCCACGACGGCCGTCTCTACGCAGTGGATGCCCGTCGACACCGCGCCGCCTGGACCGTGCAGGGCGATGCTGCCTTCAAGGGCTCACCCGCGTTCGCCGGCGGCACGATCTACGCAGGCAATTACGACGGCATGCTGTACGCCGTGCGTTCCAGCGACGGCACGGTGCTCTGGAAGACGCAGACGCGTCGCGACTTCGCGTTCGGCGGTGCGCTGTACTCGAGCCCGACCGTCGCCTACGGGCGCGTCTACGTCGGCTCGACCGACGGCCGCGTCTATGCGATCGGCGCCAAGACCGGCACGGTGCGCTGGGTGCACTCGACGGGCGACTGGGTCTACGCCTCGCCGGCCGTTGCGGAGAAGACGGTGTTCGTCGGCTCCTACGACGGCACGTTCTACGCGCTCGACGCCAAGACGGGCACCGAACGGTGGACCTTCGAGGCCGACGACCGCATCGCCGGCAGCGCCACGGTGATCGACGACGTCGTCTACTTCTCGACGCTCGGCGGCACCACCTACGGGCTCGACGTGGAGACCGGCAAGCGCGTATTGTGGTCGACCGACGAGGGCCGCACGGGCGGCGTGGTCACCGATGGATCGTGGGTGTTCCTGACGGGCGAGTCCAAGCAGTTCGCGTACTCGCCGGTCTCGACCCGGACGCCCACTGGCGCGCGACGCGCCAGCACGTCCAAGGACGCCTGACCCTGGCCCGGGCTCGCGTCCGTCAACTTCCCGTCAGCACGTCGACGGGGACCACGTAGGCGGCGCGCAGGTTGCGCTGCGCGACGATCGAACCGACCACCGAGACTGCGCGCCCGACCCTGACCGCGCGCGTGACGCGTGTCCGGGCATCGGTCACGGCCCACACCTGCACCGGGCCGACGGCATTCGCGTAGAGCGCGCGCGCCGTGGCAACCGGCACCAGCACGAGCACCGCCGTCCCGGATCCCGAACGCTGCACCTTGAGCACGCGTCCCGCGATGCGAGCACAGCGATCCACCAAGCGGTAGGTCGTCGCTCCGGCAACGCGACTCATCGGCGGGATGGCACTGCACCCACGGCCCGCGATCGCGACCGATCTGCGGGCGACGAGCGTCGGCTGGGGGAGGGCGAGGGTGATCCGCACCACGCGGCTCGCGATACGTCCCTTGCCGTCGCGCACCTGCGCGACCAGGGTCTTGGCACCGTTCCACCCGGTGAGCGTGACCGTTCGCCGGAGCGATGGGCCCCACACCTTCGAGCCAGTCGTCACGGGGCCGAGGATGCGGGCCGCACTGACGGCGCAGTCATCCGTCGCCGTGATCGTCACCACGACGGTGCGGGTCGCCGTGGATCCAGCCGCGCTTGCTGCCGTCAGCTTGGGAGCCGTCGCATCGGTGCAGTTTGCCGGCGGAGTTGTCGGCGCATCGGCGCCGGCGGGCGGGTCGCTGCGCACGAGCAGGCGTTCCTCGATCGGCAGCAGGATGTTGCCCTGGCGGCTGACACCGAATCCGTGGTTGAGGTCATCGCCGCCCGTGTTGGTCCACACGGTCTGGACGAACGCGCCAGCCTTCGTGAACCGCTGCACTCGCTGGCACGACGTGTCGAGCACGTACACGTCACCCGCGGCGTCGACCCCGACGTCGTAGGGCGACTGGAAGTGGTCGTTGGTGGAGCAGAGGCCATCGCCCTCCTCATCCTTGCCGAGCAGGAAGGAGCGGTCGCGGGTCCAGTCGGTCGCGCCGACGCGCAGCCAGCGCTGGACCAGGTGGAACTGCTGGTCGACCACGTAGATCGAGCGGCCGTCCGCGGCGACCGACACGCCCGCTGCGTTGTCGAACCCCTCGACCCACGGGCCGCCGGGGCCGTTGGTCGTCGCGCCACCGAAGCTGGTGACGACCGCACCCGTCGCCGGGCTCAGCTCGTACACGTACGCGTTGGTGGAGACGTACACGCGCCCCGCGGCATCGACGTCGACGTAGCGCGCCGCCCAGTAGTTGTCACCGATCTTGAACGGGCCGGCGTGCCAGGACGGGTCGTAGGCCCAGGAGCCGTCGGCGGCGCGCTTGAGGCGCAGGATGGTGCCGGTCTTCGCGCCGTTCGCCATCACGGCACCGGTCGTGGGATTGATCTCCGGATGCTGCCCCAGATTGTCCGTGTTCGGGCCCGTGGAGACGTACGCGGTGGAGCCGTCGGGCGAGACGCCGACGTCGCGGATCGGGTACACGTCGTTGTAGTAGTACTCGTTCGGGAGCCAGCCGATGCGACGCACCGTGCCCGTGGCATCCATCTCGTACAGCGCAGGTGTGCCGACGTCGCCCGTGCCGTCACCGTTGGTGTCGCGCATGACCGGGCAGCCCATGTACATGCGCCCGGCGTCGTCGGAGTCCCCGCCCCAGCCGCGGCAGGTGTTCACCGTGGCTCCGCTCGAGTACGTGAGCTGGCGGCTCGAGTAGTTGGCAGCGGTCGTAGCCGCGTTCGCGCCCGCGACGGCACAGAACATCGTGATCAACAGCGTGGTGACGAACAGTCGCACGGTTGAGATCCCCCCGAATCCCTCTCCCACCGAGCGCATGGCGCACGGCAGCTCCACCCCGTTCGTCGAGGTTCACGGGGATTTCGTTCCGCATGCTCCGCTCTTCGAACGGACCCCCTCGTGACCTTTACAGCATTCTCACTAACATGCTCTCAATGAACTGCACTGAGTTGCCGATACTTGGGTCGTCGGACCGGGAGGGTTCCGACAACCACGAACGCCGGGACGGGCTGTCTGGCACAGGGGGTCGTCATCATGCGTGACGCCGGGAATTCCAACATGTTCGACTACGACGAGCACATCGAGTACAGGGACGAGGAGAACGATCAGGTCGGCACCGTCGAGGTGCAGATCCTGCTCTCCTGGTTCTTCGAGAGCGCGTCGCCGTCGGATGTCTCCATCGACGTACCACGGGCTGCATAGCCCGCACCACCAGGTTCGCCGCACCAGCCGCCGCCCGGACGTATCCGGGGTCGACGGTTCGACGCGCGTCTGTCGCCGGAAGGTGCGCCGCGCGACATGACCACGGCAGGTCTCACTCGGAGGTGCGCCGAGGGGATCTGCACGGACGGGGGTTCCTTCGGGAGCCCCCGTCCTGTCTTCCGGGACGATCTCGTCACCCGTCGTGCGCATTCCGCCACGCGCACGTCGGCACCATTGAGGAGTGACGCGCCCGCCGACAGCCCCGCCGCAACTCGAGCCGTCGCAACCTGACAACCGTATGGGTACTCAAATTGCGACGCCGCGGTCGGAGCCAGCCACGGGGGTCGCGGCGCTGGCAGCTCGACAGCACGGCGTCGTGGCCCGTCGCCAGTTGCTGGGCCGAGGGATCTCGCCCCGGTGGATCCAGCGCCATCGCGAGGGGGGCCACCTGCACTCGGTACACCGGGCGGTCTATGCGGTGGGCCACCCGGGTCTCAGTCGCGAAGGAGCGTGCATGGCGGCGGTGCTCGCAGCCGGGCCCGGCGCGGTCCTCACGGGACCAGCCGCAGCGCAGCTGTGGGGTATCGCGCGGCGGCGTTCGGCCCAGATCGACGTGCTCGTCGCACGCCGCCACGCCCCGATCGATGGCATTCGGGTGCACCAGACGCGACAGCTCCGGCCGGAGGACGTGACCGTCCACCGCGGTATTCCGGTCACGACCGTGGCTCGCACGTTGGTGGAGCTGGCAGACGCCGGGTGGTCGCCGGAGCTGCTGGCCAACGTCATGCACGAGGCCGCGTACCGGAGGCGGCTCAACCTTCGGACGCTCCGTGCGACGATGCGGGCACACCGGTCTCGCCGTGGCTATCGGGCTCTGGCCGACGCGCTCGAATTGCACGACAGCGGGAGCGTGGGCACACGAAGCGGGCTCGAGCACCGAGTGCTCGGGCTGGTTCGTGGCTGGGGGTATCGACCGCAGGTCAATGTCCGCGTGCAAGTGGCGGGGGACTCGCTCGAGGTCGACCTGCTGCTGGCCGAACACCGCCTCGTGATCGAGGTCGACGGTGTCGGGCATCGTCGCGCCCGGACGCGACGCGAAGACGCGGCGCGGGTACGCCTGCTCCGTGCGGCGGGCTACGGCGTCATCCGGGTTTCCGAGGACGACCTGGACCACGACCCGGACGCCGTTCGAACCGTGGTGGCCGCGGCGCTACGGCGCAACGCCGGTGCCGTCGCAATTTGAGTACCGCATGGGTTCCTGGATTGCGACGGCTGGCCGCGCCGGCGCCGGTCAGACGCCGATCGGGTGCCAGACGGTCTTGAGCTCCACGAACTGCGAGATCTCGTCGAGCGCGCCGACGTGACGCGCGGGGAAGGTGCGGGGGCGCGCGACGCGCTTGAGGTTCTCGGCGGCCTGCTGCTCGAGCTCGAGGGCTGCGGCGACGTCATCGACGCCCGCGAGGTCAAGGGCGTTGATGTCCATGTGCATCGCGAGGTGGGTGGCCAGCTCGTCGACGAAGCCCGTCAGGATGTTGACCACGCCGCCCGGAACGTCGCTCGTGGCGAGCACCTCGGCGAAGCTGATCGCCGAGAGCGGGTTGGCTTCGCTCGCGACGACGACGACCGCGTTGCCGGACACGATCGCCGGAGCGATCGTGGCGGCGAGACCGCGCAGCGACCAGCCGGCCACCTGCGGAGCGACGATCGCGACGACGCCGGTCGCCTCGGGCAGCGAGAAGTTGAAGTACGGCGCGGCGACCGGGTTCGCAGAGCCGAGCACCTGCGAGTACTTGTCACTGAAGCCGGCGTGGAAGATCCACGTCGCGATGGCAGCGTCGACCTCGGCCTCGGCCGCCCGCGGCGTCGAGCCGGCCGCGACCAGCTCGGCCACGAACTGCGCGCGGCGTCCGTCGAGGACCTCGGCGATGCGGTAGAGCACCTGGCCGCGGTTGTACGCCGTTGCGCTGCTCCAGCCCTTCACGGCCTTGCGAGCGGCGCTGACGGCATCACGCGCGTCCTTGCGTGACGCCTGCGAGACGTTGGCCAGGAACTCGCCCCTGGGGCTCGCCACCTCGTACGAGCGACCGCTCTCGCTGCGCGGGAACTTGCCCCCGATGAACAGCTTGTAGGTCTTGGGCACGCCCAGGCGGGCGGTGGAGGGAGAGGAGGGCTTCTTGGTCGTCGCCATGTGGTTCACCTGTGTCAGTCGTGTCGCGGAAGCTGTGGAAAGGGGCTGCGTGTCAGTCGAAGCTGAGGTACGGCTGCAGGCCGTGGAGCCCGCCTTCGCGCCCGTAGCCGGATTCCTTGTAGCCGCCGAACGGCGACGTCGGGTCGAAGCGGTTGAACGTGTTCGCCCAGACGACACCAGCGCGGAGCTGGTTGACCATCGACAGGATGCGCGATCCCTTGTCGGTCCACACGCCGGCGCTCAGTCCGTACGGCGTGTTGTTCGCCTTCTCGATCGCCTCCGCGGGGGTGCGGAAGGTCAGTACGCTCAAGACCGGGCCGAAGATCTCCTCCTGCGCGATGCGGTGCGACTGGCTGACGCCGGTGAACACCGTCGGGCGGAAGTAGTACCCGCGCTTGGGCAGCTCGCAGCTGGGCTGCCAGATCTCGGCACCCTCGTCGATGCCGGCTCCGACGAGCTCCGTGATGCGCTCGAGCTGCGCCTTGGAGTTGATCGCGCCGACATCCGTGTTCTTGTCGAGGGGATCGCCGACACGCAGCGTCTCCATGCGGCGGCGCAGCTTGGACATGACGTCGTCGAACACGTTCTCCTGGACGAACAGGCGTGATCCGGCACAGCACACGTGGCCCTGGTTGAAGAAGATGCCGCCGACGATGCCCTCGATGGCTTGGTCGAGGGGAGCGTCCTCGAACACGATGTTCGCGGCCTTGCCGCCGAGCTCGAGGGTGACCTTCTTGTCGGTGCCGGCCACGGCGCGCGCGATCTTCTTGCCGACCGCGGTGGAGCCGGTGAAGGCGACCTTGTCCACGTCCGGATGCTCGACGAGGGCGGCGCCGGTCTCCCCGGCGCCCGTGACGATGTTGACGACGCCTGCCGGGAGGCCGGCCTGCTCGAGCACCTCGCAGAACAGCAGCGCGGTGAGCGGGGTCGTCTCTGCCGGCTTGAGCACGACGGTGTTGCCGGCGGCAAGGGCGGGAGCGACCTTCCACGCAAGCATGAGCAGCGGGAAGTTCCACGGGATGACCTGGCCC
>JAOPYU010000259.1 GCA_025964455.1 Thermoleophilia bacterium
TCAAGGGCGTCCAGCAGGCACAGCGCAATGCTCAGGACGGCATCAGCCTCGTCCAGACGGCGGAAGGCTCGATGCAGGAGCTGCACTCGATCTACCACCGGGCCCGCGAGCTCGCCGTGCAGTACCAGAACGGCACCAACGGCCCCGAGGCGCTGTACGCCATCACCACCGAGGTGACGCAGCTGTCGGCGGAAGTGGACCGCATGGTCGGTACCGCGAACTTCAACGGCATCCAGCTGCTGAACAACCCGAGCGCGGCTCCGACGAGCACGATCGTCCTGCAGGTCGGATCGAACCAGGGCGAGACGCTGACCTTCAACGTCGCTGACCTCACGGATCCGACGACCGGACTGGGCGCATCGCTCACCAACTTCGTCAACGGCACTCCGAACCTGACAGAACTCGATGCCTCGCTCGACGTCCTGTCGACCATGCGCGGTCAGTTCGGTGCCATCCAGAACCGCCTGGAGTACACGGTCAACGCGCTCGGCATCTACCAGGAGAACCTGATGGCAGCCGAGAGCCGCATCCGTGACACGGACATGGCGCAGGAGATGACCAACTTCACCAAGATGCAGATCCTCCAGCAGAGCGGCACCGCGATGCTCGCGCAGGCCAACATGGCCAGCCAGAGCGTCCTCTCGCTGCTCCAGGGCTGATCCGCCTCGCGTTGACGGCACGGACTCGTCGAGCAACGCACCGATCGATGAGACCTCCTCAGGTCGCAGTGGCCGGGACCTTCGGGTTCCGGCCACTGTGTAATTTCAGGGTCAGTTCGCGCGGGAGAAGGCGCCGTATGCGGCGATCGCCGCGTAGAGCACGGCGTAGGTGACGAAGCGGGCGCTCAGCTCGTAGCCGGAGAGCAGCAGGATCGCGGGGTAGGCGAGCATGCCGAGCGCCGCGAAAGTCGCGGCCAGGCGCGCGAGGAGCGTGTCGCGGAAGCCGCCGCTGCCGCGGCGCGTCGCCTCCGCTACGCCGACGCCGACGAAGTAGGCCACGATGAAGCCCAGGAAGGGGATGTTCACGAACGAGGCGACGGTCCCGAGCACGCCCGCCACGATGGCGCCGGCAGCTGCGCCGCGCACGAGCCGCTGGGTCGGCACCACGCCGCGCGCCGCCCGGGAGACCTTGGCGCAGTCGGGGCACTTGATGCCGACGGCGCCGTGCACCGCGCAGTCCACGCAGATCGGCCGCTCACACTGCAGGCAGTGGAGCGCCGTCAGCTCCTTGGGATGGCGGTAGCACGGGAGGAGGTCGGGATCGTCGTCATCGACCGAGGTGTTGGTGCCCGCCATGGCACGGATGGTACAGGCCCCAGGGGCCGGGACGTACCTGGTCAGGCAGCGAGCGGCGTGGGAATCGCGCCCTGGTCGACGATCTCGATGATCTCGATGCCGTACTCGCCGTCGACGACGACGAGCCGCGCGGAGGCGTAGGGCGTCCCGTTCACGTAGACCGTGACCGGGTCGTTGATGAGCTGGTCGAGCGTCAGCACGCTCGCCGAATCCAGTGCGGTGATGTCACCGAGCGCCAGGTGTGTGCGACCGAGCTCGGCCGAGAGCTCGACCTCCACGCCGCTGAGCAGGTCCGCCCAGCGTCGCGTCTCGGCGGTGTCCACGGCTGCCACATCAGCGGGTGCAGCGCCAGCGGCCATGAAGCCTCCGCCTGCCATGGCGGCGGCGTTGGAGCCGGCGATCGCAGCGGCTGCCTCCGCCTCGGCGAGCTCCTGCGCAGCGAGCTCCTGTTCGAACGCATCGATACCGCTCGTCGGCGCGGCGCCGGCTGCGGCGAATCCAAGGGACGCCTCGGCGGTCTCGCCGGCGAGCTGTGCGGCCTCGAACTCGTAGCGCGAGCTCTCGTCCAGCTCGATCGCGTCGCCGAGCTCGAGCTCTGCGCCGGGCATCGCGTACGCGGGCTCCTCGGCGAAGGGATCGGCGACGCCGTGGACGAAGCTGCTGGCCGATTCGAGCATGCCGGTGCCGAGCACCATCTGCAGCTCGCCCATCGGCAGGTCGAGCGTGTAGCTCGCCTCCAGGTACAGGCCGTCGCACTGCTCCAGCACGACGTCCATCGCATCGAACTCGTAGGTGTCCTCGAGGTCGAACGCGCCGATCGCGCCGTGCTGGTCCGATCCGGTCGGGATGTCGAGCGAGCGGATGGCTGCCGTCGCGGCGACCTCCACCAGCGGGCGCACGACGTCGGCGCGGAGCGGGGACAGGAAGATCATCACGTCGCGCAGCGGGCGACGGAAGCGCACCACGTGTGCGCGCATGGGGATGGGGCGCGCGCCGAGCTGCTCCTCGGGGATGAAGCTGGTCGCGAGGCCGAGCTCGACGTTGGTGCCGAGGGCGTTGGTCAGGGCGTCGGCGACGGCCTGACCGACCGCTTCCGCGAGTGCGCGGTGCTCGGTCCAGGGTCCGGTGGGGATGGGCTTGCTCACGTCTGGCGTCCCCGGTCCGACAGGCGGTCGACGATCCGGACCGCCACGCGGTTGCCGTCACGACCAGGAAGCGCGCTGTAGGCGCGGGTGGATCCGATGACGAGGCGGACGCCGTCGTCGACACGTCGACCCAGCGGAACGACATCGCCGGGCTGCAGGCCCAGGACCGTCTCGACGGGCACCTTCGTGGCGCCGATCTCGGCACGCACGGGCATCGTGACCGCTTCGAGCGAGGCGAGGAGGGAGGCGCGGTTGTCGGGCGCATGCTCGCCCGTCGCGAAGTAGCGGTGGGCGGCGAGGTCGCCGATGACCGACTCGATGGAGCGGTACGGCAGGCAGACGGACAGCGATCCGGTCGCCGTGCCGATCGACAGCTCCATGATGATGAGCACGCTCGGCTCCGAGGCCGGGACGATCTGCGCGAACTGCGCGTTCATCTCGATGCCACGCAGGCGGAACTCCACGGGGACGAGCTCGCCCCAGGCGCCGTTGAGCTCGTCGAGCAGGCGCTCCATCAGGTTCGATGCGAGGCCCGCTTCGATCTCGGTCAGCTCGCGGACCCGGGAGACGTTCGTGCCCGGGCCGCCAAGCATGCGGTCGAGCATCGCGAACAGCAGCGGCAGGTCGATCGACGCCATCGCGTTGGTGCCGAGCGGCGCGACCTCGAGGACGCTCGTGAAGGTGGGGACGGGCAGCGACGAGACGAAGTCGCCGTAAGGGATCTGCTCGGCGCCGGTCACGGAGACCTCGACGAGCGAGCGGACGCTGCCGGAGAGGAAGGTGGATGCTCGCCGGCAGAACGACTCGTGCAGCATCTGGAGCGTGCGGAGCTGGTCCTTGTTGAACTTGGAGGGGCGGGCGAAGTCCATCTTGCGGACGTAGCGGTGGCGCCCTGTCACGGCGTCGCGACCGGTCGTCGCGGTGCCCGTGGGGGCGGCCGCATTCGACGATGCGCCGCCACGAACCGGCTCGGCAGCCGCTGCGGGATGCTCTGCAGCCATCGCGAGCAGCGAATCGATGTCGCTCTGTGAAAGGGCTTCCGCCACGTGGTCCCCTGGACGTCGGACCGCATCGCCGCTGGCCGGAAGCCGCGAAGACACGTCGTGATCAGTGCATCGGCGGTCCCATGCGGGCCCTTGAGCCTTTCCCCTGCACGTTGGACGCATCGCAACGCGGTCGTTTCGTGGACGGTTCCCGCTTGTCGGATCGGCGGAGGTGGTGCTCAATGGAGGGGAGGGTCGTCTCTCGTGCTCGCCAGGCACGGACCCTCGACCCCGCGCGCCGCCAGCGCACGGGGACTGCACGAGGGGGAAACGCCGACATGACGCCGACCATCAGTCCATCCATGGGCGCGCTGCCACAGGCACTGCCGCAGCCCATGTCGCTCCAGCAGGTGCTTGCCGGCGGATCGAACCTGGGCAACGACTCCCTCGTGGGAAATTACGGCATGCCCAACATCGAGGCGCCCACCGGGGTCGCCGGCGTGCAGGGCGGTGCCGCGCCATCGCCAGCACCCGCGGTCGTCGGTGGTGGAGGAGCGCAGGCAGTCGCCGGCGCAGGTGCGGTGTCGCAGGAGCAGCTCGCGAGCGCCCTGCAGCAGGTGGTCACCGCGGTCAACGCATTGATCGCCGCACTCCAGGCGCAGGGCATCGGTGCGCCGGGCGTGGCGGGCGGCGGCGGGTCAGCGGGCGCCGTCGGCCAGTGCGGCATGGCTGGCTGCACGATGGATCACGGCGCGCCGACGCCACAGGGCGCCAACGGAGGCGTGGAGGCCGCTCCGCCGCAGGCCGGCGCCGGAAGCGGCAGGTCGAAGGCCGCGAAGGCGCCCAAGGGCGGCTCCGGCGGCGCAGGTGCTGCGCCCGCGTCGGGAGCGGCGCCGAGAGAGCGCGTCGACCCTGGCAACGTCAAGGACAAGACCGGCACGGGCGGGCTCACGGCCGCGTCCAAGCGCGGTCTGGAAGAGGCCCACAAGTACGGCCTGCCGCTCGTGAGCGGCAAGCGTGAGGGCGGCGGCGGCTCCGACCACGACCACGGCAACGCGATCGACATCGGCACGCTGCCGATCGGCGTGCCGAGCTCCAACGGCGCCACACCGACGATGCAGGAGTTCCGCGAGCACATGCGCGCGGAGGGCAAGGCTGGTCGCCTCAACGTCAAGTACATCATCAGCGACGGCAAGATCGCCTCGGCCAACGGCAACTGGGAGTGGCGTCCGTACACCTATCCCGGCAAGTCCGCCGAATCGCTGGCGGCGCTCAAGTCATCGAACCCGGGGGAGTACAACCGCCTCCAGCACTTCGATCACGTGCACGTGTCGTTCAGCTGACGCGTCAGACGAACGGACCCGCGTTGTGGTCGGTGGATGCGGGCGGCGGCGTCGTCGGCGGCACAGCCGGATACGTCGCGGGCGGCATGGTGCCCTGCTCGAACTCCGAGCCACCCGATCCGCCAGCGCCCGTGAGCGACTGGTAGACGACCACGGTGAGCAGCGCGCCGATCGGGGCGGTCAGCACGCCGGGGATGAACTGGCCGAAGAACGTGGCGACCAGGTCGTTGAAGCCGAAGATGCCCTCGATGATCTTGCCGAGGATCGAGCTGGCGATGCCGGTGATCAGGTTCACGACGACCACGAGGCCGAACACCGTCCAGCCGTTGCCGCGCACGAGCGCTCGCGAGCGACCCAGCGCGCCGGGGCCCGATTCACCCTCGAGCATCACGACCGCTGCAGCGACGAACCACCAGGTCGCCAGTACGAGGCCCGGCACGATCAACAGCACGAAGCCCACCGCGATGCCGATGCCCGCGAGGAGCGAGGTGACGACGAGCGCGCCGAGCTTCGGCGTCACGCGCGGCCACACCTCGCCGAAGCTCGGGAAGCTGCCAGTCTTCTCGGCATCGTCGAGCGCGAGGATGTAGGCGCCGCTCAGCAGCATCGACGCGATGATCGTGAGCACGAGTCCCAGCGCGGCGAATCCGATGCCAGCCGCGAGGCTCGTGATGAGCACGCCGACGACGAGCGTCCAGAAGAGCGCGAGGACGCCGTAGAAGATCGCCGAGTACGTGATGAGCGGCACGAAGTACTTGCCGTACAGGTCGAACACCCTCGAGAAGGCGGCACCGAAGTCGAGTCGCTTGTCCATGGCTGAGCTGCCTCCTGGGCGTGGCGCGGCCGCGCGCCTGTCGCGCGCACACCGTTCAACGAGGTGAGTTCCCCGGTGATCGGCGGTCTCCTGCCCGCGCCCAGCCCAACCTACGCGCCCGGAGGTCAGGCTTCGGTGGCGACCCGTCGCGTGAATCGCAGCGCGTCGGGACCATCCGCGTCAACCTCGACCGCGTCGCCGGGCAGGAACTCGCCCGCGAGCAGTCGCTGCGCGAGCGGGTTCTCGAGCATCCGCTGGATCGCACGCTTCAGCGGTCGCGCGCCATACACCGGGTCGTAGCCGACCGCGGCCAGCGCATCCATCGCGGCCTCGCTCACCCGCAGCTCCAGGTCGCGCTCGGCGACGCGCGCGGCGACCCGGCGCAGCTGGATCTCCACGATGTGGCGCAGCTCCTCGCGCTCGAGCGGCGAGAACACGGTCATCTCGTCGAGGCGGTTGAGGAACTCCGGGCGGAAGTGCTCGCGCACGTCGGCGAGCACCGCCTCGCGCTCCTGGTCGCCGAGGATGCCCAGCTGCAGGTGGCTGGAGCCGAGGTTGCTCGTCATGCAGATGATCGAATTGCGGAAGTCGACCGTCCGGCCCTGCCCGTCGGTCAGGCGACCGTCGTCGAGCACCTGCAGGAGCACGCCGAACACGTCGGGGTGCGCCTTCTCGATCTCGTCGAGCAGCAGCACGCAGTACGGGCGCCGCCGCACCGCCTCGGTGAGCTGGCCGCCCTCCTCGTAGCCGACGTAGCCGGGGGGAGCCCCGATCAGGCGCGAGACCGAGTGCTTCTCCATGTACTCGGACATGTCGATGCGGACCATCGCCTGGTCGTCGTCGAACAGGAACTCCGCGAGCGAACGCGCGAGCTCGGTCTTCCCCACGCCCGACGGACCCAGGAACAGGAACGAGCCGATCGGCCGCGCCTCGTCGGCGAGCCCGGCGCGCGATCGACGGATCGCATCGCTCACGGCCTGGACCGCCTCGTCCTGGCCGACGACGCGCTGGTGGAGGCGCTCCTCCATCTGCAGCAGCTTCTCGGCCTCGCCCTCGAGCAGCTTGGAGACCGGGATGCCGGTCCAACGGCTCACGACGGCGGCGATGTCGTCGGCGTCGACCTCCTCCTTGAGCAGCTCCTCACCGTTGGCGCGCAGCGATGTCAGTCGCTCCTGACAGCCGGCGAGCTGCTTCTCGATGTCGGAGGCGTCGCCGTAGCGAAGTCGCGCGGCGGTCTCGTAGTCGGCGACCCGCTCGGCCTGCTCGGCCTCGAAGCGGACGCGCTCGAGCCGTTCGGTGAGCGCGGCCATCTCGTCCATCAGGCCCTTCTCGCCCTCCCACTGCGCGCGCAGGGTCGATGCGCTCGCGCGCAGCTCGGCGACCTCCTCCTCGAGCCGCGCGAGCCGCGCCTTGGCGGCCTCGTCGGTCTCGCGCTTGAGCAGCTCCAGCTCGATCATCAGCTGGTCGATGCGCCGCTCGGTGCGGTCCAGCTCCTCGGGCCGTGAATCGACCTGCATCCGGAGCATCGCGGCGGCCTCGTCCATGAGGTCGATCGCCTTGTCGGGCAGCTGGCGGTCGCTGATGTAGCGGTTGGAGAGCTGCGCCGCGGCGACGAGCGCCGAGTCGGTGATGCGGATCTTGTGGTGGGACTCGTAGCGCTCCTTGAGTCCGCGCAGGATCCCGATCGTCGCGGGCTCCGTGGGCTCTCCCACGAAGACGGGGGAGAAGCGGCGCTCGTGCGCGGCGTCCTTCTCGATGCCGGTGCGGTACTCGTCGAGCGTTGTCGCGCCGACGACGCGCAGCTCGCCGCGCGCGAG
>JAOPYU010000266.1 GCA_025964455.1 Thermoleophilia bacterium
ACTCGGCGGCGAGCACGGCTGCGTGGCGGCGGCGCGGCAGCCGGGCGAGCTCGGTCACCTCGGCGATGACGCCGACGTTGGCGTAGGTGCCGTCGTCGTCGCGCGGGACGAGCAGCACGCGCTCGCCAACGGAGACGCCGTCGATCGGCAGGGACAGGGACATGTCGGGGAACACGACGGTCTCATCGACACCGACCAGGAGCAGTTCTTCGGCCACGGGGCACACCCTTCAGGGAATCGGCACTCACCTTCACGAGTGCCAGTGACGACACCGTACGCCCCGATCGTTGCGCGCGCAACTACAAGCCTCCGCTAAGCGCGGCGGAAGGCGCGAATCCGGCTCTGGCGCGTCGCCGTGAGTTGCTGATGCGACCAAAAGTTTCGCCAGACTTGCACATGAGTTTAGGCATGGCTAAAGTGCGTCATGGACGCAGCTCATCTCTCTTCCGCGATTCCCGGTCTCTCCCGTCGCAGCGTGGCGGTCGAGGATTACGTGAAGTGCATCTGGACGATCGAGGAGGCCGGGATCGAGCCGAGCGGCGCGGCGATCGCGGAGCGGATGGGCGTCTCGGCGGCGTCTGTCACCGGGATGGGCCGCAAGCTCGTCGAGCTCGGGCTCGTCGAGCAGGAGCGCTACCGGCCGTGGCGGCTCACGCCGAGCGGTCACATGCTTGCCCTCGAGATCGTCCGCCACCACCGCCTGCTCGAGCTGTTCCTGTCGCGGTCGCTGGGGATGAGCTGGGATCGCATCCACGAGGAGGCCGAGGTGCTCGAGCACCACATCAGCGAGGAGCTCGAGGAGCTCATCGCCGAGGCGCTCGGCCACCCGGAGTTCGATCCGCACGGTCACCCGATCCCGACTCGCGACGGGCAGATGCCGGACCGGCCGACGCGATGCATCCTCGACGTCGAGGCAGGCGCGGTCGCGACCATCCAGCAGGTGCGCGGCGAGACCCCCGAGCTGCTCCGGTTCCTCGACGAGCACGGCCTGCTGGTCGGCGCCGAGGTCGAGGTCGTCGCCCACGAGCCGGTCGCCGGCACCACGTCCATCCGCGTGCTCGACCGCCCGGCACCCGTGGTGGTCGGACGCGACCTCGCGATGCGCATCGATGTCGACGCCGCAGCCGCGATCTCGGGCAGCGGCGCTGCGGGTGAAGCCGGCCGCGCACAGCCGCGCGTGATCGCCTACGTCGCGGGCAGCGTCGCGACCCTGCTCGCAGTCGCAGCGCTCGTGGTCGCCCTGGCTGGGCCGTCGAGCGCGGCCTCTGACGACGACGCCCCCGCAGCAGGCAGCGGCGCGAACCACCACGCCGCGATGCATGGCGGCGGCTCGCCCGACGAGACGCGCGCTGCGATGGTCGGCGACGCGGTCCCGGCGCCCGGCGGCCCGCACGACACCGACGAGCTGCTGTATCCGCCGGCTGCGCAGGAGTACGAGCCGGGCCGGTTGCGCGAGTTCACGCTCGACGTGGAGGAGCGCGAGATCGAGGTCGCCAAGGGCGTCAAGTTCGCCGCCTGGACCTTCAACGGCACCGTGCCGGGGCCGGTGCTGCGCGTGACCGAGGGCGACCGTGTCCGCATCACGCTCCGCAACTCCAGCTCGCAGGCCCACACGCTGCACGCCCACGGCATCCACGGCTCCGACCAGGACGGCGTCTTCGAGGTCATCGAGCCCGGTGGCGAGCACACCTACGAGTTCATCGCGGGACCGGCCGGCGTCATGCCGTACCACTGTCACGTCATGCCGCTGCGCAAGCACATCGGCAAGGGCCTCTACGGCACCCTCATCATCGATCCGCGGAAGCCGCGCCCGAAGGCCCGTGAGCTGACGATGGTCATGAACGGCTTCGATACCAACGGCGACGGCGTCAACGAGGTCTACACGGTCAATGGAAAGGCCTTCTACTACGCCAAGTATCCGATCCGGGTGAAGCGCGGCGAGCTGGTCCGCATCTTCCTGACCAACATGACCGAGAACGACCCGATCAACTCCTTCCACCTGCACGGCAACTTCTTCCGGTACTGGCCCGTGACCTACGAGAACCCGAGCCTGTACACCGACGTGGTCTCGCAGGTGCAGGGCGATCGCGGCATCATCGAGACGCGCTTCCCCCAGGCCGGCACGTACATGTTCCACGCGCACCAGACCGAGTTCGGGGACCTGGGCTGGATGGGCTTCTTCGAGGTGGTCGCATGAGCACGGATCTCACGACGGATCGACCCGCGACCTCGGTTCCTGGGGATACGACTGACATCGACGCCGAATCGGTGCGTGGGGGAGCTGCGCCGGTCCCGTCACGCGGCGGGCCGCTGGGCGGCATCTCGCTGGCAGCGGCGCCCGTGCTCGTGCTCGTCGCGATCGTCGTGGCGGTGCTGGCGAACGGGGATCGCATCCTCGGCGGGTTCGGGCACAACCCGCCGTCGCCCGACGCGCTGCACGTGGAGCGGACCGAGTTCCTGGACGGTCGCATCGAGCTGCGCGTCACCAACCCGCAGGCGACCTCCATCACGCCCGCGATGGTGACGGTCGACGACGCGATCGCGTACGGCGTGACGGGTATCGGCCAGGAGCTCGGTCGCCACGACGATGCGACGATCGTCATTCCCTACTCGTGGATCGAGGACGAGCCATACGTCATCGGCGTCACGAGCTCCACGGGAATCACGACCGTCATCGATGTCCCTGCGGCGGTCCGCACGGTCGGCGTCGAGCAGCGGGGCCTCGGATGGGGCGCGTTGATCGGCGCGCTCGTGGGGATCGTGCCGGTCGCGCTCGGGCTGGCATGGCTGCCGGCGCTGCGGCGTGCGCGTCCCGCGGTGCTCGCTTCGTTCGTCGCGTTCACGGGTGGCCTGCTCCTGTTCCTGGCGATCGATTCGGCGGCCGAGGCGATGGACGTGCAGACGCGCGTGCTGCCGGCCTTCGGCGGCGTCGGGCTGGTGGCTGCGGGCATCGTCGGGAGCGTCGTGGCGCTCTCGCTGTTCTCGCGGTGGATGCGTGGTCGCGGCGGCGCGGCTGGCTCGAGTGCGGGCGGGGTCGGCGGCGATGCGACTGCGTCGGGCTGGACGCTCGCGGTGCTGATCGCGGTCGGCATCGGCGTGCACAACCTCGGCGAAGGCCTGGCGATCGGTTCGAGCTTCGCGCTCGGCGAGGCCGCGCTCGCCGTGTCGCTGATCGTGGGCTTCATGGTCCACAACCTGACCGAGGGCATCGGCATCGCCGCCCCCATCGCGTCAGGCGGTCGGGCGCTGCGACCGCGTGCGGCGATCGGACTCGCGCTCATGGCCGGTACTCCGGCGATCTTCGGCATCTGGCTCGGGCGCTACGTCAGCGGGCAGCTGTTCGCGACGCTGTGCTTCGCGATCGCTGCAGGCGCGGCGCTGCAGGTGGTCTTCGAGGTCGGCAAGTTCGTGCGCCGCGCACCTGGCGGCGGGTTCTCGGCGCCGGGTGTGCAGGCCGGTTTCGCGCTCGGCATGGTGCTCATGTGGCTCACCGGCACGATCGCCGGCTGACACGGGCGCCTCACGCTGCGGTATCACGCTGGCGCGAATCGTTTCCCCCGGGGACGCAATTCGCGCCAGCCCCGAACCGGGCTTCACATCGGGCTGAGCGAATCCACGAAGGCCTGGACGTGCGGCAGCATCGCGGCGAAGCCACCGGGCTGGAGCGCCTCGCGGTAGCAGCCGGCGAGCATCAGCCCGGTCCAGCCCCACGCGACGTCCTCGGACTCGATGTCCTCGCGGACCCAGCCCTCTTCCTTGGCGCGTGCGATCGCCGTGGCGACACGGGAGCGGTGTCGGTCCTGCTGCTGGACGAGCAGGTCGCGCACGGCCGGCTCGTCGAGCGCGGTCACCGCGAGGGTCCGCAGCTGCAGCATCTCGACGTACGCGGGATCCGCCATCACCGTCGGCAGGCGCTCGTTCCAGTGGTCGATCAGGTTGCCGGGCGCATCGAGCATCTCGTCGAACGCGCGCTCGATCGTGCCGGCGACGAGCTCGAGCACCGCGGTGAAGAGCGCCTGCTTGCCGGCGAAGTGTTTGTAGAGCATCGGCTCGCTGCAGCCGGCGGCTCGGGCGATGCTCGCCGTGCTTGCGCCGTGGTAGCCCGACCTCGCGAACTCCTGTCGTGCAGCACAGATGATCTGCTCCCGGCGTTCGCCGCCGGTCATCCGACCGCGAGGTCGGGGATACTCGGTGAGCAGGTGATCAGACATCTTCGGCCATCGTAGCGTCGAGGGGTGTCGACCCGCCGCGTTCAGGCAGGTTTGCGCAGGAATTCACCACTGGATGGGAGGATGAGCGGGTGACATGGCCCATGAGAACTTGTGTCAGCGCGCTTGCGCTCGTACTGGCGGTGCCGGCGATCGCTGCCGCCCACGGTGCGGCCGGGACCCAGTTCCGGACCAAGGTCCTGTCGATCACTCCGGAAGGTCTGCCGGTCGACGTCCGCATGACCAAGGGCGACGAGATCCGCTTCGAGAACGTCGGCGACGGCGTGCTGGAGCTGTGCGGCTACGAGACGAAGGGCTGCACGCCGTGGGTACGGATCGGTCCGACCGGCGTGTTCATGGACCGCAACTCCGAGGCGTATTTCGCGAACCGCGACGGCGAGCGCCAGGGCGCGGTTCCCGAAGATGCGGGAACAGGTCCGAGCGACTTCCGGCGCGTGCGGCGCGAGCCGCCGTTCTACGCCTACCACGACCATCGCGTCCACTGGATGGGCGGGTCGGGCCTGCCGCCCGGGGTGGACGAGGGCGATCCCTCCCCCCAGCGCGTCTACGACGGCGAGGTGCGCTTACGCTACGACGTTACCGAAGGCGTGGTCCGCACCCGACTGACATACGTCGGTGGTCGCACCTGGATCGCGCGCTACGGCGAGTACGCACTCACGAGTGGCGCAGTCCTTGCGATGCTCATCGCGTTCGTCGTGGATGCCCGACGACGACGCCGGGCCGAGCACGGCGATGCCGCGCAGGACCCTGCAGGCTCGGGCTCCTAGAGGCCGAGCGAGGCGGGCTCGACCAGGAACGCGGCGTCCGCTGCCAGGCGTGCCCAGCCGAGGATCGCGTCGCGGTGCGCGCTGAAGTCAGTTC
>JAOPYU010000282.1 GCA_025964455.1 Thermoleophilia bacterium
GCCTATGCCTGCAGCCGCAGGGTGACGTACGTGCGGAATTCCACGCCGCCGGCGGCCTCGGTGAGGAAGCGCGACCGGTTGTTGGAGTGCATGAGCATGTTGCACACCCGCGGATGTCCGGTGTCGATGGCCGTGCGATAGAGCGGCGCCTGCAGCAGGATCGCGATGCCGAGCGCCCGATAGGGCTTGGCCACGCAGATCGTCTTGACCATCACCGTGTCGGTCCGCCACGCCTCGCGCATCGCGGCCAGCTTGCCGCGGATGCCGCCGCGCGCGACGGCTCGTGCTGCCCGGCCGAGGTCGCGGACGCCGAACACGTAGCCGGCGAGCTCGTTCTCGGGCGACCACGCCGTGAGCACGTAGCGCGGATCCACGCCGCGCTTGAGTGGTGCGTACATGCGCTTGAAGTCGTCGAGCGAGATCGGCGTGAAGTACGGCTGCGACTGGAACTCGACCATGCTCATCGCATGGGCCTGCTCGAGCAATTCGTCCCACTCGGACATGCGCAGCTGGCGCACGCGCCAGCCCTGCTCGGCGAGGTCCTTCACGAGCGCGTCGCTCATGTCCATGACGGCCTGCGGATCTTCGATCTCCGCGGAGAAGTACGTCTCGTCGCGAGTGAAGCCGAATCGCTCCCATTGTGCGATCGCGTGCGACGCCGTCACCGGCTCCAGCAGGTGCGGCTCGCGGCCGTCGCCCTCCCCGTCTCGGAAGCGGTAGCCGTACCAGGTGCTGAAGTCGATGGGGCCGACGATCGTCTCGGCCCCCTGCTCGCGCAGCCAGGCGGTGGCCAGGCCGAGCAGGGCGTGTGCTCCTGCCTCGCCCGCGTCGCCGTCCTCGCACTCCCAGAGGCCGATGCAGCCTGCCTGCCTGCCCTCGCCGTCGCGCTGGGACGGATCGAACATCGCGCCACAGCGCCCGACGTCGCGCCCGTCGATCGTCGCCACGAAGAAGCGGGCCGTGTTGGTCTCGTGCCAGCCGAACGCCGACGAGAGACGGTGGCGCAGCGTCGCCTCGTCAGCTGGAAGCCGCAGCGGGACCGCGCGCTGCAGGCGCAGGCCGACCGCCACGAAGCGATCCACCATCGCGGCTGGGCCATCGACGTCGAAGGAGCGTACGACGACGCGCTCGTCGACGCGCGGTGCCTTCGGGATCACCAGGTCGTGGCGCGCGGTCGTCCGCACCCCGATCATGCCGTCATTCACATTGTCCATGCCGCCACCACCACTGCAGCGGAGACCGCCGCGATCGAGTTCGCCGCCAGGTAGGTCTTGCGGAAGGTCATCGTGCGGAGCGACACGGTGTCACCATGGCCCAGGCCCACGGAGTGACAGCAGCCGATGCCGTGCAGCGTCACGTTGCCGCATGCCGCGCACGCTCGCCGCGCGCAGGTGGTCGCGGCGAGCACGATGAAGGCGGACAGCCCCGTCGCGCACGCGAGCAGCACCATGAGCATCTCGAACTGCGACGCGTGCATCGCCGCCTCCGGGCGCATCGTCACGAAGGGGATGAACAGCGCGACGCCGGCGCCGGCGGCAGCGAACGCCACCTTGCCCGGGGTCGGTGCGTGCTGCCACGGATCCTTGACGGTGACGAGGCGCCGCAGCCGGCGGAACCGGAACGAGCGGTGCTGGGGCATGAGGAAGCACAGCACCGCGCCCTGGCAGGCGATCGAGGCCAGGTAGCCCACGTAGATCGCGTGCCTGGCGGCAGGATCGTCGAGCGCCGCGTGCAGCAGCACGAGCAGCACCGGGACCGTGAGGCCGACGAGTGCGGTGCCCATCTCGTATCGCGCCTTGGTGAGCTTGCCGGGCACGGGTGTCAGTCGCTCGTAGGCCACGAAGGTCAGCACCAGGCCGGCCATCGGCGGCAGCCACGCCCAGCCGCCCAGCACGAGCACGGTGTAGATCGCGAGCACGAACGTCGCTGCGCCGCCGCCCGTACCCGGCTTGCGCCAGCGGATCGCCGTCGCGCTGCCGACGATCGCCACGATCAGCAGCGTCTGCATCCCGAGCGCCTGCCAGGACAGCTCCAGGTAGCGATCGAGGAACAGCAGCGTGCCGAACGGGACGAGCAGGTTGTCGAGGCCGTGGACACTCACGCTCTCGTAGGCCGTGGCGAGCAGCGAGACGAGCAGGCCGACCGCGAGGGCGCGGAGCGGGTCGACGTCCATCCCGAACGTGAGCGGCACCGTGATGCACGCAAGCGCCACCACGAAGAAGGCCGACGATCCCTCGATCGAGCGGAAGTGGCCCGGCACGACCTCGTAGCGATGCCGGCCCCAGCGCTTGCCGACGACGGCGCCCATGGCATCCGCGCAGGCGAGCACGAGCACCGGGATCGCGTACTCGAGGTATTCGCCCTCGCGGATGTCGAAGACGATGAAGTACGTCAGCCACGCGGTGACCGGATACCACAGCACCCCGCCGACTCCGCGCCCGACGCCGTGCACGCCCTGCAGCAGGCCCGTCACGTGGGTGCCGAACATCAGCCCCGCGAATCCCGCGGCGAGGATGAGCACCGTCCACGAGCTGTCGATGAACACCGGAATCAGCAGCACCGCCAGCCCCGAGCCGATGTGCGCGAACTTGCGCGTCAGCTCCGTGGGCAGGTTGGTGGTTCGCTTGAGCACCTCGGAGAGGATGAGGACGCCCACGGCGAGCACTTCGACGGTCGCTGTGCCGATCGCCTCGTGGACGATGAGCTCGGTTTTCATCGGGCTGCCTCCGGGTCGACGACACGATCCACGTGGAAGTCGCGGTACAGGAAGGAGCGGTCGGCGTCGTGCAGGCGCACGGCGAGCTCGCGGTCGGTGGTGACCGCGCCGGCGTCGAGCAGCGACTGTGGCGCCGTGCGCGGTACGAGGTTGTTCCAGTAGGCGAGCGATGCGCCGGGTGCGGACGCGCGGACGATCGCGCGGTAGACCCGCTCGTGCAGGTCGTCGCTCATCCACTCGAAGATGTCACTCAGGTTGAAGCCGGTGAAGGCGCCGGGCTCGCACGTGTCGAGGAAGCCTTCCATCTCCACGCACCGCACCTCGAGCCGGTCGAGCCGGTCGCGCAGCGTCTCGAAGTGCTGCGGTGCGAGCCACGGGTGCCCGTTCTCCAGGTCCAGGTAGCGACCGTGGAGGATGTACTGCAGGAAGGGGTTGGTCGACGGGTCGAGCTCGACGAAGGCGTGGAAGGCGCGACGCGCGTAGTGCTGGCTGACGTTGATCTGCACGTGGTCGAAGAACGACTTGTCGCGCCCGAGCTTGGCGATCACCGCCTCGGAGAAGAAGCCGCGCACCATCGTGCGCCAGCGCAGGTTGTTCCAGCGCTCGTGCCAGAACACCTCGCGCTGGAGGCGCGAGCGCGGCTCGAACACGGCGCGCGTGGTCCGCGCCGAGTGCACGGCAGGGTGCACGCGCGAGCGGAAGATGCGGAACATGTTCTCGAGCTTGCCGACGTGGATGATGCCCTTGGCGATCAGCGCGCTGTTGGCATCCCAGTACGCCCGCGCATCGGCGGGGAGCTCGGCGCGCGTGCGCATGTAGAGCGCGGCGCGATCCGCGCCCTCGGTGGCGCCGACGAATCGCAGCAGCTCCTCGTGGCTCAGGGTGAGGATCGCGGCTCGCTTGAGCTCCACGAGCGCGCACTGCGCGTGCGACATGTCGAGGCTGACGACCGCGCCCGCGCCCTGGATGAGCAGGGCGAAGGAGTTGTCTCCGGCGGCGGCGATCGACACGATCCGCGAATCGGCGTTCGGCTCGAGCGCCCCGGCGAGCGAGTTGGGGTCCTCCCAGCTCTGGGCGTAGCGGACTGCGCCGAAGTCGGCGAGCTTCGCCACCTCGCTCTGGAGCGGGGCGAGGTCGGCTGCGGGTCGTGCGGGGGCGCTGGTCACTGGCGTTCCATCCTGTAAGTATGCACTTACTTACTATTCATGCCCGGTGGGGACGGGCTGGTCAAGGCCCTCGGGAGAAATTTCCTCGGAATCGGTGGAATCCGGCACTACGGCGTCGCTCGAATCGACCCGCTCGATCGTGCCGGCCTGACCGTCCATGCGCACCGGTTCGCCATCGCGCGCCCACTGCATCAGGCCGGGAATGCCGACGACTGCGGGGATTCCGAACTCGCGGGCGACGATCGCCGAGTGCGAGAGCAGGCTGCCGCGCTCCACGAGCAGTCCACCGCACGACGGGAACAGCGGGACCCAGCCCGGGTCCGTGCGCGTGCAGACCATGATGTCGCCGTCGAGCGTCACGCCGCTGTCGGGGGAGTGCACCACGCGGACGGGCTTCTCGACGATCCCCGGGCAACACCCGATGCCGCCGATCTGGTCGCCACTGACATCGACGGCGGCGTACGCGTCGTCGCGCGGGTTGGCGTTGGTGATCCCGACCGTGAGGATGCGGTCGGGCAGGTCCTCGGCGAGCCATCGCTCGTGGTCCACGCGGCGCAGCTCGACGAGGCCGCGCAGGTTGGTGATCGTGGTCGTGCCCTGTACCGTGCCGATGATCTCGTCCACCTCGAGCAGGAACACGTCGCGTGGGCTGTCGATCAGGCCGGCCTCGCACAGGCGCTCGCCGAGCGCCGCGAAGATCCGGCGCGAGAGGCCGAAGACCCTCGTGCGGTCGAAGCGCATCGCTTCGCGGTCACGCACCGCGGCGCGGGCATGCTTGAGGGCGAAGGCGAAGCTCCATCGACCGAGCGGTCGCGTGAGCGGGTTGGTCTCGGCGAACCGCGCGTCGACCTCCGCCATCGCGGCGGCGGCGATCTTCGCCTCGTGCTCCTTCATGCGGGCCTCGGTGAGGTCCTCCTGACGGACGAAGTTGCGCAGCACGCTGTAGAGGAACGCGGGATGCTCGCGCAGCGTCGGCGTCTCGAGCTTGAGCTCGTTCGCGCAGCGGTCGCCGAATCGTGCGAGGTACTCCTCGAGCTGGGCATCCACCCAGGCGCCGTCGTTGCCGCCGCGGTCACGGATCGCGTCGCGGAGCAGGTCGTCCTCGGTGTCGAGGACGATCGAGCGCAGCTCGGGATTCACGCGCACGCGCTCGGCCACGCGCACGAGGTGGTAGGTCGGCTCGGCGCTCTCCACCTCGCCCTGACCGCACATCAGGTCGTTGTGGAGCGTGCCCTCGTCGTCGAGTCCGAGGCGCTTGATCGTCGAGCGCAGGCGATCGAACATGATCATCACGCGGGTGTCACCCACGATCGGCGTCTGCCACTGGGCGAGCAGCTGCGTGCGCACCTGGTCGTAGGCGTCGACGAGCTGGTCGGCGTCCATGGCGGCGAAGTCGAGGTCGTACTGGGTGAGCACGCGCCGCACGTTCGCGCGGAACTCGCGGATCGACCGGTTGACGCGGATGAGCTGCCAGCCCATGGCGGCGTAGAGGCGGAGCTTGCGGCTCGCGTTCGCAGGCGGGGCGGTGCGGCGATCGAGCGGCGCGCGCACGCCCATCATCTGCTCCATGGCTGCTGCGTTCTTCTCGTAGTCCGGCATGACCGAGAGCAGGTAGTACCAGGAGGCGAGGTTGTAGTAGACGCGCCCGTCGACGTAGCCGAGCATCTGGCGCACGACGACCTTCGCGGCATCCATCTCGCTCTCGGGAAGGCGCAGCAGCCGGAGCGCCTGGAAGTACAC
>JAOPYU010000359.1 GCA_025964455.1 Thermoleophilia bacterium
TTGTTGTCGATCGTCACCGTGCGGCTGAAGGTGTACGTGTTGGTCGCGTTGTCGGTGACCAGCATCGTGATGGTGTAGCTGCCGTCGGAGCCGGCGCCGAGCGCGGCGGTGTCCCAGTTGCAGGACCAGCCGGTCGTGCCCGAGCACGAGATCGTGCCGCTGAAGGCGGCCGCGGGACCGACCCCCTGGTACGAGAGCGCGACGCTCTGGACGCCGCTCGTCGCATCGCTGGCCGTGCCGCTCAGCGCCTGGGTGCCGCTCCACAGGGTGGCCACCGGCGTGTCGAACGTGCCGAGCGGGGCGAGGCGGTCGACGCGGAAGGTGTTGGCGCTCGTGAGCGTGCTGGAGTTGCCGACGTAGTCCGTCAGGACGAGGCGGTACTGGTAGCACGTCTGGTCGCTCGTGGAATTGTCGACGAACGGGTTGGCGGGGCTCGTGGAGCCGACGTTCGTCCACGTGCCACCGGGCAGCGGCCAGGCAGGGTCGCACGCGCCGCCCGTGAAGGGCGTGCTGCGGCGCTGGAACTGGCGCGTGTCGATGCCGGACTGCGCATCCGCGCCGTCCACCCAGACGATCGAGTGGTTCGCCGCCTTGGTGGTCACGTTGAGCGGCGAGATCGAGCCGCTCGTCGGCGCGGTCGAGTCGTTCTCGACCCGGAACGGCACGTCCGTGAAGTTGCCAGCGTTGTCGAACGAGCGGGCGAAGGTCGTGCCCGGCTCCGGGGTGGCAGGGCCCGTGAAGGTGTAGTCGCCGCGCCAGGTCGTGGGTCCGACCGCGTCGGTGCCGCCACCCGTCCAGCCCGTCGCGGGGAAGCCGGCGCTCGGGGTCGGGAAGTCGACCTGGTCCATGCCCGTGCCGCCCGTGTCGGTCGACGTCACGTTCACTCGGAAGGTGCCCGTGAATGCCGGGTTCACGTAGAGCGTCGACGGAGTCGCCGGCTTGGCGTACATGTACTGGCCGTTGCTGACCTCGGCGAAGTTGGCGAAGGTCGCGGCGGGCGGCGTGTTGTCGACGAGTACGGTGCGCGTGAGGACGAGCTGGTTGTTCGCGTTGTCGGTGATCGTCGCGCGCAGCGTCCACGTGCCCTGGGTGAGCGTGGTGGTGTCATACGGGCAGCTCCACGGGTTGGTCGGCACCGCCGTGCAGACCGTCCGCACGTCGGCGCCGTTGACGGCCTGGATGAACACGGTCTTGACGCCGCTCAGCCCATCAGAGCTCGTGCCGTCGATGTTGATCGTGCCGCTGACCGCGGTGCCGTCCACGGCGGGTGCCGTGATCGAGCCGAGCGGCAGCGCGCGATCGATCGGCAGCTCGCTGCTGCTGGTGCGCAGCGCCGAGTTGCCGACGTTGTCGGTGAAGCGCACGCGGTAGCGGTAGCAGGTCGCCGAGTTGAGGTTCGTGTCGCTCCACGAGGTGCCGGGATTGGTCGAGCCCGGACCGGCCGGCGCGAAGACCGTCCAGTTGGCCACGGTGCAGGTGCCGTTGGCGTAGTCCGTGCTGCTGCGCTCGACCTGCGTCGTGCCGAGCTTGGACTGCGAATCGCTCGCGAGGGCGAGCGTGATCGCCGCGCTGGTGGCGTTGGTCGGCAGGCCGGGGTAGGAGATCGAGCCGCCGGCCGGGGGCGTGGTGTCGTGCTCGATCTCGAAGTTGGCGGTCGCGGAGTTGCCGGCGTTGTCGAAGCCGCTGACGACCTTCAGGCCCGTGCCGGTGGCGCCGCTCGTCCAGTTGTAGTTGTAGACGAACGTCGGGCCCGTCGTGATGTGCGAACCGCCGGGGTTCCAGCCGGTGCCGGCGCTCGGGAAGTCGGCGCGCTGCATGCCCGTGCCGCCGTCGGTTCCGGTGAAGGTGACCTGGAACTCGCCCGCGAGCGCCGGATTCACGTACATCTTCGACGGCGTGGCGCCGAGCGGATCGGAGTACATGGCGCCCGGGTTGATGGATTCGGAGAAGCTCGTCCAGGCGAACGCGGGCGGCTGGTTGTCGACCGTGACCGTGACGATGACCGGACCCGTCACGTTCGCGGGCGAGGCGTTGTCGTAGATGAACAGGCGCAGGCTGAAGACGCCTTCCATGCCGGTGGTGTCCCACGAGCAGGTCCAGTTGCGCGGATCCGGCAGGGCGGTGAGCGGCGGGTTGGCGCAGATGCTGCCGCTCGCAGGGCCCGTGCCGCTCACCTTCGCGAAGCTGACGTCCACGTGGTTGACGCCGCTGATGGCGTCGCTCGAGTAGCCGGTGACCGGCACGGCGTTGCCGCTCACCTGCGCGCCCGTGAGGGGTGCGGTGAAGTCGCCGTTGGGAGCGCCGCCGTCGACCTTGACCTGGTTGGTCGAGCCGAGCGTCAGCACGTTGCCGACGCGGTCGGTGACGAGTCGGCGGTACTCGTAGCAGTTGCCGCTCGTCAGCGGGCCCGGATCGGTGAATGTGCCGGTGGTCAGCACGCTCGCACCGACGTCGCCCCAGATGCTCCACGCGGCCGGAGTCACTGCCGGATCGGGGCACACGCCGTTGGCGTAGGTCGCCGAGCGGCGCTGGAACTGCCCGGTCGCGACCTGCGAATCGGCGTCGCTGCTCGACGTGAACGGGATGGCGACGGTCGTCGCGCTCGTGATCACGTTGGGCACGGTGATGGAGCCACCGGTCGGCGGGTTGGGATCGGCGACGACCTCGAAGCCGGCCGAGGCGGAGTTGCCGGCGTTGTCGAAGCCGACCGCGCTGCGCGGCCCCGGGCTCGAGGCGCCGCCCGTCCACGTGTAGATCTGGCTGTAGACGCTGCCCGACGGCGTGTTGTTGGCGGAGACGGTCGCCGGGGTCCAGCCGGTGCCGAGCGCCGGGAAGTCGACGCGGTTCATGAGCGAACCGCCGTCGGACGCCGTGATGTTGAGCGTGACGTTGCCGGCCTGTGCCGGGTTGAACCAGAGCTTGTTGAGCTGCGTGCCGTCGACCTGCTGGAAGGCGGCGCCCGTCCCTTCGACGAACGAGGTGAAGGCGACGGACGGAGGCTGGTTGTCGACGGTGACGTTGCGGGTCGTCACGAACTGGTTGCCGGCGCGGTCGGTGACCGTGAGCGTCAGGACGTACGGGCCGTCGACCGCGGGTGTCGTCCACGGGCAGCTCCACGGATCGGTCGGCGAGGCGCCGTTGCAGACGATCCCGCTCGATGAGGCGGGCCCGGTCCAGGTGACATCCACGTTCTGTACGCCGCCGTGCACGTCGCTCGAGTTGCCGCTGACAAGCTGGACGCCGCTGATCGTCGCGTTCGCACCCGGCGTGGTGAAGGAGCCGGTGGGCAGCGTGCGGTCGATGCGCACGACGCTGCTGCTGGTCACGGTGCTCGGGTTGCCGACGTTGTCGGTGAACACCACCTGGTACTGGTAGCAGGTCGCGTTGGAGATGCCGGTGTCGGTCCAGGCCGCGCCCGGGTTGACGGGTCCGACCGGCCCGTAGATCGTCCACAGCGCCGGGTCGCAGACGTTGCCGAGGTAGTTGGTCTGGCGGCGCTGGATCTGGACCGTGCCCAGCTTGGACTGGCTGTCCGTCGCCGACGTGATCCCGATCGGCACGCCCAGCGGCAGCTTCGCCGTCTGGTCGGTCACTGCGATCGAGCCGCCGACCGGACCGCTCGAATCCAGCTCGACCTCGAAGTTGGCGGTCGACGCGTTGCCGGAGTTGTCAGTGGCGGTGACTGCCTTGAGCCCGCTGCCGGTGACCGGGTTCGCCCAGTCGTACACGAAGGCATACGTCGGCAGCGTGCCGAGCGTGCCGGCGCCACCCGCCGGGGTCCAGCCGCCGCCGATGGCGGGGTAGGCGACCGACGCCACGCCCGTACCGAGGTCCTCTGCGTCGAAGCGGACGCGCACCTGGCCGGCCGTCGCCGGATTCACGTAGAGCTTGGCGCTGCCGGGCGTGGGATCCGGATGGGAGAACCCGGTACCGACGACCTCCTGGAAGTCCTTGAAGGTGAGCGTCGGCGGATCGTTGTCGACCGTGACCGAGAGCGGCACCGTGAAGGTGTTCGCCGGCGTGGCGTTGTCGTAGACCTTGAGCGTGAGCGTGTACGGACCCTGCGGCAGGCCAGCGGCGTTCCACGAGCAGGTCCAGGTGCGCACGCCCGGAGGCGGCGACAGGGTGGGGGACAGGCACACGGTGCCGCTCGTGGCGGCCGGGCCGGTCCAGGTGACCTCGACGCGGTTCACGCCGCTCAGCAGGTCGTTGGCGGTGCCGCTGACCGTGACGGCCGAACCGCCTACGGTGGCGGACGCAGCCGGCACGGTGAAGGAGCCCGAGGGGGCGGCCGAATCGACCTTGACCTGGTTGGTCGAGTTCAGCGTCTGGACGTTGCCGACGTTGTCGGTGACGACCCGCTGGTACTCGTAGCAGAGGCCGCTCGTCAGCGGGCTGTCGACGATCGGCGATGCCGTGCCGGGCGCGCTCGGTCCGACGTTGCCCCAGCTGGTCCACAGGGCGTAGTTGGTCTCGCAGGTGCCGTTGCTGTAGCTGCCGCTACGTCGCTGCAGCTGCGCGCTCGCCAGGTTGGACTGCGCGTCGGTCCCGGTCACGAAGCTGATCGACGCGCCGCCCGTCGAGATGATCGAGCTCGGCACGGTGAGCGAGCCGCCGCTCGGCGGCGTGGTGTCGGCGATCAGCTCGAAGGAGTCCGTGACGCTGTTTCCCGCGATGTCGAAGCCCGAGACGGACTTGACGC
>JAOPYU010000295.1 GCA_025964455.1 Thermoleophilia bacterium
AGACACGCGCATCGCCGAGTTCGGGGCCGGATGCTTCTGGGGACTCGAGGTGACCTTCCGCAACGTCGAGGGCGTCGTCGACGTTGCCGTGGGCTATGAGGGCGGACATGTCCCCAACCCCACCTACGAGCAGGTGTGCGTCGGCAGCTCCGGGCACGCGGAGGCGGTGCGCGTCGAGTTCGATCCCGACGTCGTGTCCTACGATGCGCTCGTCGGCATCCTCTTCGACAACCACGATCCGACCACGAGGAATCGCCAGGGGTGGGACGTCGGCTCCCAGTACCGCTCGGTGATCTTCGTCCGCGATGCCACGCAGCGCGCGACGGCGCTGCGGATCATCCGCGCGCTCGAGGACAGCCGCATCTTCCGGGGACCCATCACGACGACCATCGAGGAAGCGTCGACGTTCTGGCGAGCCGAGGAGCGGCACCAGAACTACCTGGTCAAGCACGGCCGAGCGACCTGCAGGATCTGAGCGGGTCGTGGCTGGGACGCCCCGGCCATGGGCGTGTCCGGCGCCGGCCACGCGCGCGCCTGCTCCGGCGCACCGAGCCGGTGGGTGCCTACGATCCATGCTGCGACCGCCAGACCGGCGCGCCGCGCGACGACCGAAAGGCTCCGCCACGATGGCCACGTACCAGCACGCCGCCCCTGCGCCCTCCCGTTCCAGCGGGACCGACGTCGCCGCGTGGGCGCTCATCGCACTCGTCGTCGCCCTGATCTGCGCCGGCGTCGGCTGGGCCGTCGCCCGCCAGGACGTGCCGAGCCGCCAAGACGTGGCCGAGACGAGCGAGCTGGCAGCACGTGAAGCGCTCGTACGCGGCGAATCGACCGGGTTCGCGGCAGGCGCGCGACTGGGCCGCAACGAAGCGGCACTCAAGGCGAAGGGTTCGATCCTCGCCGAGCGTCGCGCCGCGACGCGTGAAGGCTACGACGCAGGCTTCCAGAGCGGTCGCTCCAAGGCCGGGGACCCCGATGCGTACCTCAGCTCCACTGCCGGCGCGGGCGCCTACCCGAGCGCCGGGTACGAGGACATCCTCGCTGCCGGCCTGTTCGGCGCCGACGCGCCCGGCTTCTCCGACAGCGCCTACGACTCGCTCGGCTACGGCGCTGGCGTGACCTCGCCCTACCTGGGCACCACGAGCCGCGGAACGAGCCTCGGCGACGACGCCTCGTACCCGGGCCTCGGCTACTAGCTCCGTCAGCGGTCGCCGGCCGCGCGGGATTCCTGCGAGCCGGAATCCGCATCGCCCGGGCCCGGCAGCACCGTGCGCATGCGCCGCATGATCTCGGCCTGCGTGTTGGGGTTGGCGAGCAGGTAGCCCCCGACCAGGCGCTGGAATGCGGCACGCGTGATCGACCACGTGAGCGCGTGCTCGGAGGCCTCGACCGTCGCCGTGCGCGGCATGTCGAGGAGCAGGGCCGTCTCCCCGAAGAAGTCGCCGGGCTCCAGCTCGGCCACGACCTCGCCGTCGCGGATCACCCGCACCGCGCCTTCGAGCAGGATGTAGAACCGGTCGCCCGGATCGCCCTGCTCGACGATCGCCGCACGCTCGGGATACCAGCGGTGCTCGGCGTGCTTGAGCACGAACTCCAGGTCTGCCTCGGGCAGCCGTCGCAGCAGGTCGAGCTCGCGGATACGTAGCCGTCCGTGCCCGAGCCCCAGCGGTTCGTCGCCGACCGGCACCGGCGCCGTGCGGCGTTGTCGCTCGCGCAGCACCCGGAAGACCAGGACGTGCTCGGCGATGCGACGGTGGAAGGTCAGTGCATCGAAGGCATACGCGCGCAGCGGCATCGTCCCGTGGACGCGCACGGTCGCATTGCGCGCCTGGTTGGTCAGCAGCCCCAGCTCGCCGAAGTAGGAGCCGAGGGACAAGCGCGCGACGACGCGTTCGAGGCCGCTGCGGTCGCGTCGCAGGACATCCGCGCTGCCGCTGCGGATCACATAGAAGCGCTTGTCGCTCTCGTCGCCCTGGGCGACGACACGTTCGCCGGGGTCGAACTCGTGCTCCTCGGCGCTGCGAGCGATCTCCCACAGCGTGGGGTCGTCGATCTCGAAGAGGATCGGCACGCTGCGCAGGAAGCCGAAGCACTTCTCCGCACGGCCCATCGCCATCGCATCGTCGGTCATCGGTCCATCCATGTTCCACCCCGCGACATGTCCGAACTCGACCGGATCTCGCTCGCACCGATTCGCATCCATCCACGCAATGATCGGCAGATCGGCCCGCCACGGGTGTAAGGGTTCTGTTCGGACGGCACGAAGATCGGATCGATCCTGCTGAAATCGGGCTTGCGCGTGGTCCTCGAACTGGTTCTCAACCCCGAGTCGGTCTGGCGCGGGCGCTAGGATTTTTGCTACTGGTGGCGACTTCGCCTTCGAGGGCGTCACCTGTCAGCGGCTCCCGCCACAGCGGCAGGGGCTCACACATCAAGAAAGCGGTACGCAACATGGCACGTGGCACGGTGAAGTGGTTCGACGGCGAAAAGGGGTTCGGTTTCATCACCCCCGAGGACGGCGGCAAGGACCTCTTTGTCCATTTCTCCAACATCTCCGGATCGGGCTTCAAGTCGCTCGAGGAGGGACAGCAGGTCCAGTTCGAGGTCGGTGAGGGCCGCAAGGGTCCCGAGGCGACGGACGTGCAGCCGGTCTGATCCGGCTGGAGGCCGCGAAGGAGCCATGCTGCTCGCTTCGGCGGTTTGAGACGACCGGGGGCGCGATCCGATGCGGATCGCGCCCCCTTCGTGTTCTGGCAATCTCCACACCCGCCGTATACGATGCGCGGGTACCGGCGGGTATGGTGAAGTGGTATCACGAGAGCTTCCCAAGCTCTAATTGCGGGTTCGATTCCCGCTACCCGCTCCTCTACACGGAAGCCCCAGAACCCCGCTCCGGAGCCGGATCTGAGGCGCAGCCGAGCTGGTGCGGCGTGTCGCACGCACCCGCCGCTCCACCCGCCAGCGCGCACCAGCGCCTACGACGGCCTGCTGACGGGGCTCCTCGCAGGCCTCGCAGGCATCGCAGCCTCGCCGTCATCCTCATCGCCGGCCTCCTCGCGGCACCCCGCGCCGACGCCCTAACCGCAACTAGCTGGTGCAACCGACCAACGTTCACCCCGCACCACGGGATCGATTGCGTGTTTCCAGCGCACCACCGACCGCGGGCGCACCGCATCATCGAGTGCGAATCCACCGCCTCAGCTCCTGAACGCATCGCGCGGTCTCGCGGCCTCGGACGCTGGGCACGCGACTACGCCACCGGCACGCACGTCGGGATCTTCCAGCTTGAATCACGCGAACGCCGCGCGCACGGCTGGTGCGCCATCGGCACACCGGCCCTGCTCCAGGTTAGCCCCGCTCGCAGCCTGCCGCTCACGGGGCGGGCAGCCATGGGTGTGCCTCACACTATGGATGGGACACTCGGTGACGCTCACCCTGCGCCGCTACACCCGCCTGTTGGAGAGCAGCGCAAGGCCGCGATCGCGACGCCGCGGACGACCTGATCGATTTCTTCGGCTCATCCGTTGTAATGATATATCGCTTACGCTATACTTTGGCTATGGCGGACATCGAAAATACCTCAATCGAAGATCCCGAGCTGTTCAAGGCGTGGATGAGCAGCAAGGCCGTTCAATCCAACCGCAAGCGGGTAGTAGCCAAAATGCTGCTCCTGCCCCATCATGGACTGGCGTGGGGAACAGACCATGTGCGGCATGTAGACGGTAACTTGCATGAGCTGAAGGTCATGCACTACCGGCTATATTTCCGCTACGAGAAGCCCACCGCACGCTTCGTTTGGTACGGAACAAAGGGCACTCAGCAGGCCGATATACAGAAGGCTCAAGGAATCGAATAGCGAATCCGATATAGTGAGCCACGGTCCTCGCCCAAGGACCGCTACGAAAGGAACATAATGCCCGACTCAACAACCGGCGCCACCCCGCTCGAGGATGTACTCGCGGAGATGGCAGCCGAGGACGAGAGCTTTGCCGCCGACCTCAAGGAGGTCCAGCCCGTCGTCAACCTAGTCAAGGCCATCACAGGAATCCGCAAGGCCCGAGGTGTCACCCAGAAGCAGCTAGCCGACCAGGTCGGAACAACTCAGTCGGCGATCGCTCGCCTCGAATCAGGCGACCAAGACCCGCGATGGTCGACAGTGCACAATGTGCTCACCGCTCTCGGCGCTCAGATCCGCTTCCACCCCGCTGACAGCGAACTACTGGTACTCACGCAAGCTGAGTTCGACGACATCCTCTCTGGAGCCGTCAACACCGCAGTGGGACAGATGATCGACCAAATGCGACAGCAGGCCATAGCGGAAGCCATGGTCAAGGTCAGCGCAGCCAAGCGCGCATCACAGAACAGTGAGACCGCATCGAACGCATATCTCGTTCGAGCCTGATCCGAGCAGCACGTAGTCGCACAGCGGGTCGTCCTTCGGGGCGGCCCGTTGTCGTTCCACCATCCACTCGCCATCTCCACCCGCCAGCGCAGGAACCGACCGAGAAACGACGCGGCACCCCAACACCATAAACCCCTGCAAACAGCCACATCCGACCCCAGCGACACGCTTCGGAGCGTGGTGCAACCGGGTTCGATTCCCGCTACCCGCTCCTTTCCTCCGAGCGAGCTCGCACGTGTTCAGTCGCCGGCGAGTGGATCGTCCCGACGGCGCAGGTCGATCATCCCGTTGACGCCCATGGCACGAAGACGTGCCGTCCACGTCGCAGGGTCCGTCGAGCCGAGCTGCGGGAGGTTCCAGGCGTTCACTACCGCGAAGCTGCGACGCAGCAGGCGCACGTCGGCGGCGGTGGTGAGACCCGCGAGGATCGCCACGCCGAGGCGCGGATCGTGCAGGGTCCGCGCGAACCGTTCGGCGAGCACGAACCCGGGGCCGAGCGGGACGGGCAGGTTGAGCGTGATCCAGCTCTCTGGGAAGCGGGCGCGCAGCGCGCGGATGGCGTCGGGGGACTGTGTCGCATGTGACCACGGCGTGATGATGCCGACGTTGAAGGTGATGCTGCCCGAGGGCACCCCGATGCGCTCGAGCAGGGATGCGACCTGGGGCAGGGCGCGGGCTTCCTTGAGGTCGATGCGCAGGTGCTTGCCGGCGCGATGTGCGAGCAGCGCCCACTGTTCGAACGTGAGGTCGCTCGCGCCTCCCGCGTCGTGCACCATCACGGGAATCCCGTCCTTGATGCGGACGTCGCCCTCGACCGAATTGTACGGGCCGGCCAGGGCGTAGCCGAGCTGCGCGCGCGTGTTGGAGTAGTGGGCGTTGGTGATCGTCGAAGGATGGCTCCCCGGCGTGAATCGATGCGACGCGGGTGCCGACTCGGCGATCCGCGCGAGCTGCTCGAGCGTGGGCACCGGCAGCGGCAGCGCGGGATGGCTCGGCGGGATCCCGGGCAGCTCCGGGCCGGGCACGCGCCAAGCCGGGGCCGCGAGTGCGCGCGACATCGTCGCGGCGCGGTGCGTCGCGAGCCCCGTGGTGGGCGGTGGTACGGGGCTGGTCGGCGCGATGGTGGGCATGCAGGGAGATCCCGCGGATCGAGCAGATGGTAACCCACCGGCAGGTCGGTTGGCCCCGC
>JAOPYU010000005.1 GCA_025964455.1 Thermoleophilia bacterium
CGTGCAGGCCGCGCAGTCCAACCCGGTCGACCAGGCGACGCTCGATCGTGCCCAGCGCCTCGACCTGCGAGCGGCGAACTACGACCGGGCCGCGCTCCGATTCGTCGTTCGCGCACGCACGTTCCGCATCGCTGCGTCAACGCGACTGCTGCGGGTCGTGACCAACAACTCGAGCACGCAGTCGCAGGTCCGCGGAGCACGGGCAGTGCGCGCGCTCCTCGCCTCGGCAGGACGGATGCGCATCGCCGCGGCATCGGCGTCGCGCTCGGCCGACCAGGCACGCATCGCTGCCAACGCCACGACCCCGCCCAACCAGACCCAGCTCGCGACCGTCGCTCGGTTCGACGCTCGTGCGGCGCTGCTGCTGCGCAACGCAGCACGCCTCGAGGCGCGGGCCATGCTGCTCGTGAACCGCGCGATCGCGGCCCAGGGCGGCACCAGCAACAACGGCTGACGCTCGATCCAGTGGAAACATCCGGGGGCCGGGGACGCGCGACGTCCTCGGCCCCCGACTCGAATTCCGGTCCTCCCGTGCTTGTGACCCCGGTAACGCTCGAGGTCGTCGCTCATCGCCGGACATGGATCACCGCAGCCAGACCTTGATCGCGGCCTCCTCCTTCTCCTGCATCTTCGCGGCCATCTGGTTCATCAGCTCGAAATTGCTCATCTGCATGGTGTACTGCTGCATGCGGGCGGGGTCGACCTGACCGTTGTTGGCATTCATGTCGCCCTGGATGGCCTGCTGGATCCCAGCCATGCCGCGGTGTGCCCATGCCGCGATCCTGGCCACGCCGTTGGTGAGCGCGTCGGAGAGCTCGCCGCCGCCGGAGACACTCGCGGTCGGAGCGGAGGGCGCTGCGTATCGTGTCGGCGCGACGGTCGCCACCGGTGTCGGATCGAAGCCGGTCTGCGTCCGGGTCGCCGGGGATCCGTCGCGGCTCGGCTCGGGCTGGGTCAATGCCGATCCGCTGGTGTTGAGGGTCGGAGCCGGGATGCGGCTTGTCTGGGGGGAGGTGATGGCGTTCATGGTGGTCCCTTGGTGCGGCCCCGGTCCTGTGTCGACAGCGGGGGGCTGGCAACGAGGCTGCGTGGTTGGCACCTGTACTTCGAGAAACCCTCCGATGTGATCCACACCTGCGCGAACAAGATTCAGGAAGAGCGCACAAAGCTTGGACAAGCTTCAGGATCGGGGGCGTGAGCCATCATTTGAACGATCCGTGGACTTACCGTTTCGCGGCCGGGTACTTGCTCCAGACATTCCTCAAGTGGAGAACGCCATGCTGACCATCATCCTCATCGTCCTCGTGCTCCTGCTGCTCTTCGGCGGCATCGGATTCGGCCGCCGTGGGCGTGGCGGGCGGGGCGGCGGTCTCTGACACCTCTGCGCTTGGGCGCCATGGACGCCACGCCCCACTCACCATTGCGGCATGGTCGAGGTCGGCGCGCTACAGTCAGCAGGTGGCTGGCCGTGCACCAGATGATCCCGCGCCCGATGCGGCGCGCACGTGGCGCGCGCCGTGGACTCTCGACATGGTCCGGACGCTCGCGCCGTTGCAGCGAGGCCGCCACGACTGCTGCCAGAGCGCGCTCGGCGGACGCGCGGTCTGGCGGACGGCGCGCCTCGCAAGCGGCACCGTCGTCGCGCGCATCGTGCAGGACGACGACCAGCGGGTGAGCTGCTCAGCCTGGGGCGAGGGCGCTTCGCAGTTCGTCGACGAGCTGCCGACGCTGCTCGGTGACGGTGACGCGCCAGAAGACCTCGACTGCACGAGCCACCGCCTGCTCGCCAAGCTGCAGCGCGGGCATCCGTGGCTGCGCATGCCCCGCTCCGGCCTCGTGTTCGAGGCGATCGTCGGGTCGATCCTCGAGCAGCGCGTGACCGTACAGGAGGCGCTCGCGGGTCGACGCTGGCTGTACGAGCGCTACGGCGACGCGACCCCGGCAGCTCCGCGTGGAATGCCCGCGCACCTGCGGCTCGCACCTTCGCCTGCGACGTGGCTTGCCATCCCCAGCTGGGACTGGCACCGCGCCGGCGTCGACGTGCATCGCGCCGCCACGATCAGGCGCTGCGCGGAAGTCGCGGCGCGCCTGGACGAGACCATCTCGATGGAGCGCACCGATGGCATGCGCCGCATGCGCGCGGTGGCCGGCGTGGGCGTGTGGACCCTCGCGGAGACCTGGCAGCGCTCGCACGGCGACGCCGACCTGGTGAGCTTCGGCGACGTGCACGTCGCACGCTTCGTCGGCTACGCGCTCACGGGCGAATCCACCGATCATCACGGCATGCAGGAACTGCTCGAGCCGTGGCGCGGACACCGCCAGCGCGTGGTCCGACTGCTGCAGCTCGGCGCCTCACTGGGTGCCGTGCAGACAGCGCCGCGCATCCCGAAGGCACGCCCGCGCCAGCACCTTCGTTTCTGACCTCAGGTCAGACGACGCGACCGCCGCGCCGGTGCTCGCCACCGATGCCGTCCTGGAAGACGTGCGGCGGGACATCCACGTTGTGGACCGCCAGCTTGTCCAGGAATCGCGGAACCACGCCGGTCGGGCGCAGGGCGCCACGCAGGCCGGCACCCTCCTCGTCCGAATCCGATCGAGCCTTCGCGAGGAAGATGTCCTGGAGCGAGACCACGCCGCCCTCCATGCCGACCACGTCGCTGATCGCGATGATGCGTCGCGCACCGTCGACGCCGCGCTCGAGCTGCACGATCAGGTCGAAGGCGCTCGCGATCTGCTCGCGGATCGCGCGTGCCGGCAG
>JAOPYU010000062.1 GCA_025964455.1 Thermoleophilia bacterium
CGATGATCGAGCCTTCGCGCGAGATGCCCTCGCCGTAGGTGATCTCGAACTCGGCCTGCTTGAACGGAGAGGCCAGCTTGTTCTTGACGACCTTCACGCGCACGCGGTTGCCGACCGCCTCGGTGCCCTCCTTGAGGGTCTCGATGCGACGGATGTCCAGGCGGATCGACGAGTAGAACTTGAGCGCTCGACCACCGGGGGTGGTCTCAGGCGAACCGAACATCACGCCGATCTTCTCGCGAAGCTGGTTGGTGAAGATCATCGTGGTGTTGGCACGGCTCAGCGAGCCGGCCAGCTTTCGACAGGCCTGCGACATGAGCCGCGCCTGCAGGCCGACGAACGAATCACCGATCTCGCCCTCGATCTCCGCCTTCGGCACGAGCGCCGCGACCGAGTCGACCGCCACCACGTCGAGCGAGCCCGAGCGGATCAGCAGTTCGCAGATCTCGAGCGCCTGCTCGCCGTGGTCCGGCTGCGCGATGAGCAGGTTGTCGACGTCCACGCCGATGCGCTTGGCGTAGATCGGGTCGAACGCGTGCTCCGTGTCGATGAACGCGCACACGCCGCCGCGCTTCTGCGACTCGGCGATGAGGTGGTAGACGAGCGTCGTCTTGCCCGAGCTCTCCGGCCCGTAGATCTCGCAGATGCGTCCCTTGGGCAGGCCGCCGATGCCGAGCGCGAGGTCGAGGGGAAGCGCTCCCGTCGGCACGACCTCGACGTCGACGTGCTCCTTGTCGCCCAGGCGCATGATGGCGCCCTTGCCGAAATTCTTCTCGATGTGGCTGATCGCAGCATCGAGCTGCGCCTTTGCCTGTGTTGCCTGCTTGTCCACGCGGTGCTCCTTCTCGCCCTTGCGCTATCGAACGTGTGTTCGGTGAAGATACCCCATGGTTCGGACGCGCACACGCGACTCCTGCACCGACATCGTGACAAGTTCGTGGCGAAACCGCGAAAACCGCGTCGCTACGTGGCCTCGGTGAGTGCGATCCGCAGCTCGTGGAGCGCGATCGCGCAGGTGCGACGCCGGATCGTCTCGCGGTCCCCGGGCATCCGCAGGGCGCGGTGCACGTCGCCGCTCGGCATGGAGATCGCGACGTGGACCGTCCCGACCGGCTTCTCGGCGGTGCCACCCCCGGGACCCGCCACGCCCGTGATCCCGATCCCCACGTCGGCCCCGGTGGCGCTGCATGCGCCCGCCGCCAGCGCCCGCGCGACCGGTTCGCTGACCGCTCCGTGCGCCTCGAGCAACGCCTCGTCGACGTGGGCGAGGCCGACCTTCACCTGGTTCGCGTACGCGACCACCCCGCCCAAGTACCACGCGCTCGAGCCCGGCTGCGACGTCAGGATCGATCCGAGCATCCCGCCGGTACAGCTCTCCGCCGTCGCGGCGCGCCAGCCCTTCGCGCCCAGCGCCTCGGCGACCAGCGCCGCGACCTCGCGGTGGTCGTCGCGCGCGAACACGCCGCTTCCGAGCTCACCGTCCAGCGCCTCGAACAGCGCGTCGACCGCGGCCGCGTCGGTGCCGCGCATCGCCAGCTCCAGCTCGCCGTCGCGCGCGCAGATGGTGATCCGGCTCGCAGGGGAATCCTCGTGCCCGATGCCCGCGAGCACCTGCGAGGCGCGCGACTCCGGGACGCCCCACACGCGCAGCAGTCGTTCGTGGCGCGTGCCCACCCGTGCGAGCACGGCGCCCAGCGGCTCGCTCGCCTCGATGCCCCGCCACGCATGGCGCAGCTCGCTCGGCGGGCCGGGCAGCACGCACGTCAGCCGCCCGCCCTGGCCGACCGTGAATCCGGGGGCCGTGCCGAGCGGGTCCACCCACTGCGCGCCCGCGGGCATCGTCGCCTGCTTGCGGTTGCCGGGGGTGAACGTCGCGATCTCCTCCGGCGTCCGCATCCGCCCGTACGCACGAACGCGCGCCTCGACGACCTCGAGGGCGTCCTCGCGCAGCTCGAGCTCCACGCCAAGTGCCCGCGCCACGGCCTCGCTCGTGCGGTCGTCGTGGGTGGGCCCGAGCCCGCCGGTGACGATCACCACGTCGATTCCTGCTGCATCCGCCTCGGCGAGCTCGCGTTCGATCGTCGCGAAGTCGTCGCCGACGATCCGGATCGCGTCCAGCACGAGGCCGAGCTCGCGGATGCGCTCTGCCAGGTAGCCGCCGTTGGCGTCACGGATGAATCCGCGGAGCAGCTCGTCGCCGGTGATCACGATGCGCGCGCGCACCTCCGTCGACGGCTCGGCCACGTCGCCACCGCCGGCGGTCATCGCGCCGGGATCGTGGCGGTGGTCGCGCGTCCCGTGCTCGCGGCGGCACCGCTCGGGGCCGCGGCTGCATCTGCGGCCGACTGGAAGGAACCGGGTCCGACCGCGTCGCTCGACGCGTCACTCGACGACGCCTCGTCGCGGACCGTGGTCGTGGCAGCCGGGGTGCGACGACCCTCGTCGCGCGAGCTGTCCTGGCGCAGGCCCAGCCATGCGAGCAGGGCGAGCACGACGAGCGTCAGGACGACGATGCCGCGCGTGGCGCGGCGTCCGCGGGCGGCACGCTCCTGGGCGAGGCCGGGGCGGCCGAGGGCGGGGCTGGCGACGTGCTCCTCCGCCTCCTCGAAGCGACCGAAACGCTCGTTGTACTCATCCACGAACAGCTGCGGGTCGAGGCCGAGGTAGCGGGCGTAGGTCCGCAGGAAGCCACGCACGAACACCGGCCCGGGAAGGACGTCGAACTCCTCGGTCTCGAGGGCTGCGAGGTACTTGGAACGGATCTTGGTGTCCTGCTCGGCGATGACCAGGTCGATCCGCCGTCGCTGGCGCGCCTCGCGCAGGTTGTTTCCGAGCTCGAACATCGATGTGGATGGTAGCCCACCACCCGCCCCGGTGCGTCAGCCGGCGTCCGTGCCGGGGCCGCCCTCGGCCCGTCCCCGTGGCCGGTCGTGGCCACGCGGCGCCGCCCTGCCCGCGAGGTCAGTGCTTCACGTAGGGCTTGCCGGCAGCGGCTGGCGCAGTCGCCCGCCCCACGAAGCCCGCGAGCGCCACGAGCGTGATCACGTAGGGCAGCGAGTTGACCAGCTCCGGAGAGCCCGGCAGGCGCGTCGCGAGCCCCTGCGAGAGCCCGAACAGCAGGCACGCGAGCATGACCGGGACGGGCTTCCACTTGCCGAAGATGAGCGCCGCGAGCGCGATGAAGCCGTTGCCCGCGACCATGTTCTCGGTGTAGGAGCCGACGTTGAACGAGATGAAGGCACCTGCTGCTCCCGCGAGCGCGCCGCTCGTGAGCACTGCGATGTACCGCATCCTGTAGACGTTGATGCCGACCGTGTCTGCAGCACGGGGATGCTCACCGACGCTCCGCAGGCGCAGGCCGAACGGGGTCCGGAAGATCACGTAGCTGGTCCCCACGACGGCGGCGATCGCCAGCAGCACGAGGATGCTGAAGCTGAAGTCGGCGGGTCCGATGTTCGGCGGCTTGGAAACGTCGGGCGGCGAACCCTCCTGGCCGAACAGCGTCAGGTTGAGGAAGTTCACGAGGCCCGCGGCGATGAGGATGATCGCCGTGCCGCTCACGATCTGGTCGGCCTGGAACGTCACCGTCGCGACGGCGTGCAGCGCACCGAGCGCCATGCCCGCCAGCATCCCGCCGATGAGCCCGAACACCCAGCTGCCGGTCTGCACCGACACGTAGATCGCGAAGAAGGCGCCGGCCGTCATCATGCCCTCGAGGGCGATGTTGACGATGCCGCTGCGCTCGCTGAAGAGCCCGCCCAGTGCCGCGAGCACGAGCGGCGTCGAGAAGCGCAGCGTCGCGAGCCCGAGCCCGAGGATCCAGACGTCGATGAACTCGGTCATGCGTGCCGTCCGTCCTCGCTGAGCCCGACCGAGGTCGTGATGCGGTTGGCGAGGCGGCGGAACACCAGGTCGGCGCCGACGAACAGCACGATCACGCCCTGGATGAGGCCGATCAGCTTGGTGGCGACCCCCGGTGGCAGCGCGTTGTCGTTCTGGATGCCGACCGCGCCCGAATCGAGCCCGCCCAAAAGCAGTCCGGCGAACACGCAGCCGATCGCAGTGTTGCGCCCGAGCAGCGCCACGGCGATGCCGGCGAACCCGATCTGCACCACAGCGAGCTCGCTCTTCTGCAGCCGCTCGAGCTCACCCAGCGTCGCCACCGCGCCGCCGAGGCCGGCGAACGCACCGGCGAGGAACATGCCGATCACGGTCACCTTGGTGACGCTCATGCCGCCGTACTCGGCGGCGTCCGGCTGCAGGCCCACGGCGCGGATCTGGAAGCCGATCGCCGTGCGCCCCACCAGGAACCATGCGAAGGCCGCCGCGAGCAGCGCCACGACCACGCCGACGTGCACCTCGGTGAACGGATCCGGTCGCCAGAACACCGGCAGCTGCGCGCTCTGCTCGAACGGGGCGCTCGCCGGCACGCTCGAGCCCTTCTCCTGGAGTGGGCCGCCGAGCCCGAGCAGGTACTCGCCGAAGCGGATCGCGATGTAGTTGAGCATGATCGTCACGACCACCTCGTTCGCCCCGCGCGCCACCTTGAGGAAGCCCGCGATCGCGCCCCAGAGCCCGCCGCCGATCGCAGCCACCGTGAGCGCCACCATCCAGTGCAGTGGCCCGGGCAGCGCCCCGAACTTGATCGCGACCACGCCGCCGCAGATGAGCCCGATGATGGCCTGGCCGGTGCCACCGATGTTGAAGAGCCCGGCACGGAAGGCGATCATCACGCTCAGGCCGGTGAGGATGATCGGCGTCGCGCGCAGCAGCGTCGCGCCGATCGCGCTGGGTCCGCCGATCGCACCATCGACGAGCGATCCGTACGCGAAGAGCGCGTCGTATCCGATCGCGTAGATCAGGACCATGCCCACGAGCATGGCGGCGATCACCGCGAGCACCGGCACGAGCACCGTCTCGGCGTTGAAGCGGCGCGTCACGTGCGATCCCCCGACCCGATCATCGCCAGGCCGAGCTCCTGCTCGCCGACACGACCACCCTCGAACTCGGCGACGATCTCGCCCTCGAAGATGACCACGATGCGGTCCGCGAGCGAGAGCACCTCCTGCATCTCGAGTGACACGAGCAGCACGGCGGTGCCGGCGTCGCGCTCCTCCACGAGGCGCTTGTGGATGAACTCGATCGCGCCGATGTCGACGCCGCGCGTCGGCTGCGCGGCGATCAGCAGCTTCGGGTCGCGCTGGATCTCGCGCGCGATCACGAGCTTCTGCTGGTTGCCGCCCGAGAGCGACCCGGCGCGCGAGCCGATGCCGGCGCCCGTGCGCACGTCGTACATGTCGACGAGCATCTGCGCGCGCTCGGCGCTCGCCGCGCGATCGATGATGCCGTGGCGCACGATGTCGGGCTTGTCCCAGTCGTGCAGGATCGAGTTCTCGCGCAGGTCGAAATCCACGACCATCCCGCGCCGCAGGCGGTCCTGCGGGATGTGCCCCAGCCCGGCGTCGCTGATCTCGTGCGGTGTCAGTCCCGTGATGACCTCGCCGTCGAGGGTGATCTCGCCGGCCTCGATCTTGCGCAGTCCGGCGATCGCGTCGACCAGCTCTTCCTGCCCGTTGCCGTCGATGCCCGCGAGGGCGACGATCTCGCCTGCGTGGACCTCGAAGGTCGCGCCGCGCACGGCGTCGAGCAGGCGATCGTCCTTGACCCACAGGTTCTCGAGCTGTAGCACGGGGCGCTCGGGGATGCTCTCGGTCTTCTCGACCCGCAGCAGGACGGGGCGGCCCACCATCATCTGCGCGATGGTCTCGTCCGTCTGCCCCTCGACCGGCACGGTGCCGACCATCTCGCCACGGCGCAGCACGGAGATGCGGTCGGCGATGGACAGCACCTCCTTGAGCTTGTGGGTGATCATGATGATCGACATGCCCTCGTCGCGCAGGGTCCGGATCACCCCGAGCAGCTCCTCGATCTCCTGCGGCGTCAGCACCGCCGTGGGCTCGTCGAGGATCAGGATGCGCGCCTTGCGGTAGAGCGCCTTGAGGATCTCGGCGCGCTGCTGCTGGCCGACGGTGATGTCCATCACGCGCGCCGTCGGATCGACCTTGAGGCCGTAGCGGTCGCTCAGCTCGCGCACACGCTCCTCGGCGGCCTTCATGTCGAGGGTCATGCCCTGCGTTGGCTCGTCGGCGAGCACGATGTTCTCGGCCACGGTGAACACCGGGATCAGCATGAAGTGCTGGTGCACCATGCCGATCCCCAGGTCGATCGCGTGGCGCGGACCGTTGATCTCGACCGGACGGCCGTCCATGGAGATCTGGCCCTCGGTCGGCGCCAGCAGGCCGTAGAGCATGTTCATCAGCGTGGACTTGCCGGCGC
>JAOPYU010000063.1 GCA_025964455.1 Thermoleophilia bacterium
GTCGCGGCGGTGTTGCCGGGCTCGCCCTTGGCCGTGATGAGGGGCGCTGCAGTCGCCTCGTCCGCGCCGCGTGCGCGATCGACTGACACGAGCGCCCACATGCGGCGGAGCAGGTACACGTTCGCCACGCTCGCGCCGAGCGCGTAGACCCAGCCGGCATCCCCGGTGGCGACGGGTACGTACGTCGCAATCGCCGTCACGATCGTCCAGCGCCACGTCGCGCGCACCGTGGCACGCTCGCCGTGCGTGGCAGGGAGCATCTTGAATCCAGCTGCGGCGTAGTCCTTCTGGATGAGCAGCGACAGCGGCCAGAAGTGCGCGGGCTGCCAGAGGAACATGATCGCGAAGAGGGTCCAGGCGAGCGGCGAATCGAGCGCTCCGCCAGCGGCGACCCAGCCGACTACGGGCGGCATCGCGCCGGCCACCCCGCCGAGCACGGTGTTGTGGACGGTGACGCGCTTGAGCGGCGTGTAGACCAGCACGTAGAACGCGCCCCCGAAAAGCGCCGTCCAGGCGGTCATCGGGCTGACGTAGGTGCACAGCACGCCGCCGCCGACCGCGAACAACGAGACGCCGAACGCCGTCGCGGCACCGGCGCCGATCGTGCCGCTCGCGACGGGCCGCCGCCGCGTGCGCGCCATGCGGCGGTCGAGGTCGCGGTCGAGCACGTGGTTGAGCGCGCTTGCCCCGCCGATCGAGAGCGCGAGGCCGACGAGGGTCGTGATCGCGGTGCCCAGCGACGGGAGCCCGCCATCGGCGACCACCATGCCCGACACGCACGTGACGAGCATGAGCAGCACGATCTTCGGCTTGGTCAGCTCGAGCCACGCACGCCATCCAGTGGCTGCGGCGCGCACGGCGGCGCTCGCGTGGGCGGGCGCGGGGGCGCCTGCGGCAACCTGGGGAGAGACGGTCGTCACGACCACTGAAGGGTACCGGATACACCGACGCCCGGGCGCAGGGCCCGGACGTAGCGTGTCAATGCGGGAAGCGAGCCGTCAGCGCCGGCTCGCCCCTGCATCCAGTCGAGTTTGTACGCCCCTTGGGCTACTAACTCGACGTAATCAACTAGAGGGAGAACTGCAGCTGGAAGGAGCCGCGGTTGTTGTCCGCGGTCTTCTCGCCGGGGATCGGGCCGACCAGGATGTCGACCTCGAGCACCTCGCCGAAGTTGGGGATCTCGTCGAGCGCGATCTTCGCCGTGCCGGTCTGGCCCGGGTCGACGACGTCGATGACGCCGGTGAGCTCCATCGTGTCGCTCTCCTCGCCGCGCAGGGTGATCTTCACGGGTACCTCGGTGAGCTGCACCTCGCCCTGGTTGGTGAACGGCACCTCGAAGGAGATGTCGTCGCCGCCCTTGATCTCGGTGAGCGCGCCCGGCGCCAGCGTCTGCCCGCTCGGTGCGACCGTCACGCGGCCCGCCTCGAGCTGGCCGCCGCGCACCTTGCCGTCCTTGGGGGCCGCGGCTGCGGCGCCGGTCTCGGTCTTGGCGCTGCTCGACTTGATGCGGTCGAGCATGCTCTCGATGCCCTTGGGGCTGAGCGCCTCGAGGTTGGAGACGAACACGCTGTCGGCGACGCTCACGCCGTCGACCTCGTCACCCTTGAGGACGGCGCGCGAGTCGGCGGCGAAGCTGTCGGCCCACGTCACGTCGGATGCGACCAGCCGGGTCATCGCGATGGCGACGGCAGTGGCGCTCGCCTCCTGGTCCTTGCTCTCGATCGACGCGCTCAGCGCCCGCTGCACGGCCTGCAGGCCGTTGGCGCGGTACTCCAGGCTCGTCACGAGCCATCGGTCGGCGCCGGCGAGCTGCTCCGGAGCCTCGAGCGCCTTGGCCTCGCGCTCGAGCTTCTCGGCGCGTGCGGCGAGGTCCTCGATGTTGGCGATGCGCTGCGCGGCCGTGCCGGTGTCGGGGCTGTCGAGGATCGTCTCGAGCTCGTCGCCCTGCGCGGTCGACGTGGCCGCGATCGTGCGGACCTCGCCGAAGTAGTTCTTGTATGCGCCCTCGCGGCGGGCACCCATGATGCTCGACACCGCGAAGTAGAGGATGAACACCACGACCGCTGCGATGAACAGGACCGCGGCGACGCGGTTCCAGTCCGGCGTGATCCGGATCGACGGGCGCGAGCCTGCGACGCGCGGGGCCTTGGGGGCCTTGGCCTTCGCCGCGCGGGGAGCTGCGGTCGCACGCATCGGGCGGGTAGCGGTGGCAGTGCCACCGGCCACGACGTCGTCGTCGTCATCGAGGAGGTTGTCGAACTCGTCGAAGTCGTCCGAGAATCGGCTGCTGTCAGTCATCGTGTCCGAGCCTGTCGGGAGGGGGCGGGAGGAGGGATGATTCCGTACATTGCAGGCAATTCGCCCGCTCACATGGCATCCGGGATCGAGTATAGTGCCGCTTCCGAGCAGCTCCACCACCCGCGGCCACCGCTGGTACCCGAGCTGCCCACGAACTCGTCCCGTGGCGGCCATGTCCCTGCTTCGAACCATCGAGACGCGCATCGCCCGCATCGTGGAGGGGACCTTCGGCAAGGTCTTCCGCACGAGCGTGCAGCCCGTCGAGCTCGCACGACGCCTCGTCAAGGAGATGGACGAGCACCAGCAGCGCACCGTGCGCAACGTCTACGTGCCCAACCGCTTCGACGTCTACCTCTCGCGCGACGACCACCGGCAGATGACCCAGTACGCGGCCGCACTCACGACCGAGCTGGCGGAGTACCTCGCCGAGCACGCGCGCCGCAACGGCTACGCGCTGCTCACGCGCCCGCGGGTGGCCCTGCACCTGGACCGCGACCTGGCGCTCGGCCGCTTCGGCATCGCGGTGCGCATGGAGCAGCCCGACGAGGTCGATGCGGCGATCGCCGACGATGCGCCCGCATCCACGCCCGCCGGCGAGACGATGGTGTACTCGGCAGCGGTCGTGGCGGAGGACCCCGCGCCGGCGCCCATCACCTCGACCTGCGCCGTGTTCGGTCCGGACGGGCCCTTCCCGCTCACGCAGGCGCGCGTGCGCGTGGGGCGCGGGCGCGCGAATGAACTGGTGCTGCACGACTCGTCGGTCTCCCGCGACCACGCGGAGCTGGTCGCCAGCAAGGACGGACGCGGCTGGAAGGTGCGCGACCTGGGCTCCACCAACGGCGTCTCGGTCAACGGCGCCAAGGTGAGCGAGAGCGCGCTCGCGCCGGGTGACACGATCTCGTTCGGCACCTGCGAAGTTCGGTTCGACCGCTGGGAAGCGGGGGATTCCGGGAGCCACGGCTGATGGGCGTGCAGTCCCTCCTCCTGCTGGGCCAGGCGATCGTCGTCCTGCTCATCTACGTCTTCGTGTGGCGCGTCATGCGCAGCGCGCGCACCGACCTGCGCTCGGGCGGCGCCTACGCACCCGGATCGATGGCGGGCGCCAGCGCACAGGAATCCACGATCATCCCGGTCGCCGACGTGCAGGCAGCGCGACGCAGCGCCGGGCTCGCCGATCCGCGGCTCGTGGTCGAGCGCAGCGACGTGCTGCGCCCCGGCATCCCCTTCACGATCGGCAGTGGGCTCAGCATCGGGCGCGCTGCAGGCAACGATGTCGTCCTGGACGAAGGTGTGGTGAGCGGTCGCCACGTGCGCCTGATCGCTCCGGGCACCGTCGTCGACGAGGGCTCCACCAACGGCACCTTCGTCAACGGCCAGCAGCTCTCGGGCCGGGCAGCGCTGCGCTCCGGCGACATGCTGCAGGTCGGCTCCACCGTCTTCCGCTACGAGGACGGCAGCCGATGACGATGCCGCATGCCGCGCTCACCGACGTCGGGCAGCGACGCGAGCACAACGAGGACGCCCTGCTGGCGCAGCCGCCGGTGTTCGCGGTGGCCGACGGCGTGGGCGGCTCGGCCAAGGGCGAGGTCGCGTCGCAACTGGCGCTCGACACGCTGGCGGCACACGTCGGGCAGCTCGCCGCCGCGCG
>JAOPYU010000065.1 GCA_025964455.1 Thermoleophilia bacterium
CCAGCGCGTGATCGGCAGCACCGAGTCGATCTCGAAGATCGAGACGTTGCCCTGGAGGATCGAGGTGATGCGCTCGAGGCCCATGCCCGTGTCGATGTTCTTGTTGGGCAGTTCGTGGAGCCTGCCCTCGCCGTCGCGGCGGTACTGCATGAACACGAGGTTGTAGAACTCGAGGTAGCGGTCGCCCTCGTCGCCGGGCTGCCCGTCCGGGCCCCACTCGGGCCCGCGGTCGTAGAAGATCTCGCTGCAGGGTCCGCAGGGGCCGGTCGCGCCGGCCTTCCAGAAATTGTCCTCGCCGAGCGCGACGATGCGCTCCGGGGGCATGCCGACCTCGATCCAGAGGTCACGTGCCTCGGTGTCGAGCCCGAGGCCCAGGGCCGGGTCACCCTCATGGACGGTCACCCACAGGCGGTCGAGCGGGATCTCGAACTTGTTGACGATCAGGTCCCACGCCATGGCGATGGCGTCGCGCTTGAAGTAGTCCCCGAACGAGAAGTTGCCGAGCATCTCGAAGAAGGTCATGTGCCGGGCCGTGAGCCCGACCTCGTCGATGTCGACGGTGCGGAAGCACTTCTGGCACGAGGTGAGGCGCGAGCCCGGCGGCGTGTCCTGACCGAGGAAATACGGCATGAACGGCTGCATGCCGGCCGTGTTGAGCAGGATCGACGGGTCGTACGCACTCGGCACCAGGGATGCACTCGGCACCTCGATGTGTCCGTTGTCGACGGCGAAGTGGTCGAGGAAGGTCTGGCGGATCTCGGCGCTCTGCATGGGCGGATACTACTGGCCCGCCCAACGCTCGCACGCGGGCGCGCGAGCCGGCGGGTCGCGGCCGCACGGGGCCGACGTGGCCTCGAAGGCTCGCCGAGCGTCGGTAGCTGCGTGCTACCATCGCGCTTCGTCGCTGGCCGGAACATTCGACCACGCGGCGGGTGTGTGGGATCCGGTCGCAGGAGGCGCCCGGAGCGATGTATGGAGGCGTGGGATGACGAGTGCCGGCACGACCGTGGTCGAGCAGATCGATGCGATGCTTGCGCAGCGCGATCCAGCCCAGCAGCACGTGCTGGTCTCGATGTCCGAAGGTCGCCTGAGCCGCGACGAGGTCCGCGCGCTCGCCGCGCAGTACTTCCACCTGATCGACGCGCTCCCGCGATTCGTCAGCACGGTGCACGCCGTGACCATCGCGCACCCCGCGATCCGCCGGACGCTCCTCAACGTGCTCATGCCGCTCGAGCTGCATCCGCCGAGCGTCGCCGACCTTTGGCTGCAGACGTGTGCCGCGCTCGGGCTGTTCAGCGACAGCGTCCGCAAGGGCGAGCCCACGAGCGCCACGATCGCGTGCCTGAGCGACTTCGAGTACCTGTGCCAGGCAGGCACGGCCCAGGGCCTCGCCGCGCTCTACGCGTGGATGACGCGACTCCCGCAGGTCTGCAGGATCGAACAGCAGGCGTTCGCGGCGCACTACGACCTGAAGTCGGGTCCGGGCGTGCACTTCTTCGAGGTCGTCGGCTTCCAGGCCGAATCGCACGCGCGGGAGCTGCGCACGGCGCTCGTCGCACTGCTGGACCAGTACCCCGAGGCCGGGCCCTCCTCGATCGACGCGGCACAGGCCGCTGTCATCGCGGTCGAGGGCATGTACCTCGGCGCGCTCGCCAACGCGGGTCGCTGACCCACCTCGCCGGCGCTACTTGATGCCGACGTAGCCGAGCACGTACTTCACGGACGTGAACGGCAGGTACGTGGTCGCCTCCACGCCACGCACGATCCCGGAATCGCAGCGGACCGTGTCGTGGGGCCGCGCACAGGAATCGATCGGCGAAGCTCCGCCGAGGATCGTGTCGCGCTGCCCGTCGAGCGAGGCGAACACGTCGATGTCGGCGCCGCCGTTGAGCACGTCGCCGCGACCACCGAAATCGGCGAAGCGGTCGTGTCCGGCCCCGCCGATGAACGTGTCGACGGCGGCGCGGCTCACGAAGCCGTCCTGGCCGAGGCCGCCGGCGACGACGGACCGGTGGATGGGTGAGCCGAAGAAGCGGTCGTCGCCCTCCCCGAGGCTCCAGACGGTGCGTCCCGGGCGACGCCACGTGGTGAGCTCCACATCGTCGACCGCCGAGCCCAGCAGGACCGTGCCGGGGAACACTGGCAAGGTCGCGACGAACGGGGTCTCGCATTTCGTGCATCGCACCACGAGCCGCGCGGAGGCCAGCTCGTAGCGCACGCGGGTCGCTGCATTCGCGGCGAGCGACAGGTCGACGACATCGGTGGCGGTCGCGTCGTTGATCCGGATGCTCGAGCTGCCGGCGAAGCGGAAGGTGTCGGTGCCGGGGCCACCATCGACCACGACGTTGGTTCCGAGTGCATCCCGCGCGTCGAGCACGTCGGCTCCGTCGCCGAGCGTCACCGTGAGATTCGCATCCGACGCGGGAGCGACGCAGGTCACGGCGCCGGGCACGAGCGCGTCGGGCAGGCAGCTCGCATCCGAGGACGTCACGGCGGTCGTCTCCGACACGCGAAGTCCGCCGAGGTCGTCGCGGGCGACCGTCACCGATTCCGCTGCCTCGGAGGTGCCCTGAATGGTGATCGCGCCGGTCGCTGCATCGCGTCGCACGTCCACGGCCGCACCGGCGGTCGCCGGCACGAGGAGCAGCATGCAGAGCGCGATGCTGGCGCGGAGCACGGAGCGAACTTCGATCACGGACGGGTCTCCTCGGGCGGCAACAGGTGGACAGACACCAATCGGCCCCGGCGCTTGCCACCTCGAGTCGTTGGCGCTCGCCGGGCGCCGACCTGCACAGGTAGCCTCCGCCCATGACGATGCGGATGAGCTGGGTGCAGGGCGCGGGTGCCGAGGGTCGTCTGGGCCCCCTGTGGGCGCGGTCCGTGCAACCTGCCGATGATGCTCCGCCGCGCACCATCGTGCTGCTGCACGGGATCGCCAGCGCCCACGCGCAGTTCGATGCGAGATGGGACCCGCTCTGCGCCCACGGCACGGTTGTCATCCCCGACCTGTTGGGCTTCGGGCGCTCGCTCGATCGCCGGCGCCGCACCTACACGCTCGCCGACCACCTGGACGCGATCGACGGATTGCTCGACGCGCTGGGCCGCCCGAACGATGGGCTGGTCTTCGCTGGACACTCACTCGGCGGAGCGCTCGCCCTGTGCATCGCTGCGCGCCACGCCAGCCGTACCGAGGGCGTCCTGACGTGGGGCGCTCCGCTGCACGCTGATGAGGGATCGGCCCGGCGCCACATCCGGCGGATGGGACGGCTCAACGCGCTCGTCGGTCTCGACACTCGGCTCGCCGAGGCGACGTGTCGGATGGTGTGCACGCGACCGAGGATCGCACGGCCCATCTACCGACGGGTCAGGCCCGCACTGCCGATCGAGGTGCTCGACGGCGCCCTCGAGCACTCGTGGTGGTCCTATCGCGGTGCGATGCGCAGCATCATCCTCGACACGCCGTGGCTCGATGCGATGGACGAGCTCCGCTCGGCGCGGGTGCCGGTCCAGCTGTGCGCGGGCACGCGCGACGCGAGCGTCGACCACGACCTCATGCGGCGGATCGCGGAATCGTCACCGAGCATCCGCTACGCGGCAATGCAGGACAAGGATCACGACGTGCCCATCGCGGAACCGGCTCGGTGTGCGGCGCAGCTTGC
>JAOPYU010000096.1 GCA_025964455.1 Thermoleophilia bacterium
GCTGACGCGGTCGACGTGCCGAAGCGCGATGCGCTCCGGCTCCCATCTTCGGGAGACGTCGACAGGTGAGCGAACGAGAGTCGCGCGAGCTTGCTCGCATGACCTCGTGAGTGATACCTGCACGGGCGAAGCCCGTGACCGCTGACGCGTCCGACGTGCATAACCTCCTCCCGTCGCTCGACCGTCAAGCGCGGCACACCAGTGTCGCTGTGCGACAGTCATGTACCGCGCTCCCCTCGAGCACCCAGTTCGAAGTTGCGAACGTCGCGGAACGGTCGACCTTTCGAAGGGCCGCGCGGATTTCTTCAGGTCTGCTGACGTGGTACGGGGTTCGTCCTGTTCTCGCGTCCGGCCGGGTGTATACCCCGCCCTGACCGACGCCGTCCGACGTCGGCAGCACACAAGGGGAGAACGAATGTCACGCAGGAAGGTCGCGGCTCGAGCCGCGCGAACGATGATGCTGGGTGCCGCCGGCGTCCTGGCGATGACCGGAACGGCCATGGCCGCCGGTACCGTCACGACGAGCAGCAACGCAGCCACGTACCAGGGCGATGCAACCGCTGAGACGCTCACGATTTCGCAGCCAGCTGCGACCACGGTCACGTTCGACCTGGCGGGCGCGCCCGTCCTCACCGCCGACCCTGCGTGTACGGCATCCAACACCAACACCGCGGACCCCGACAACGAGGTCTCCTGCACGATCGCCGGCATCTTCGCCGCCTCGGCATTCATGGACGCCGGCAATGACGTCGTCGTCGTCAACACGTCGCTCTTCACGAGCCTCGACGGCGGCCTCGGCGACGATCGCCTCGACATCTCCGGCAACACCTTCAGCGGCGAGGCGCCCGGACCGTTCACCGGCAACCTGGTCGTCGGTGACGCGGGCAACGACACGATCATCGGCGGCGTCTCCGACAGCACGCTGATCGGTGACGAAGCGGCGCCGCCCGGATTCACGACGGTGGCAGGCAACGACACGATCACCGGCGGCTCGGGCAGCGAGACGCTCTCCGGCGGGCTGGGCCTCGACGTCCTGAACGGCAACGGCGGCGACGACCTGCTCGTCGGTGGCGATGCCGACCTCGACGCCGGTCCGGGCTATCTGTTCGGCTCTGATGGTGCCGACACCATCGTCGGCGGCGACGGTTCCGACACGGTCGACTACACCGCACGCACGACTGCGGTGTGGGTCGACCTGCGCACCGATGGCAACGACGGTCAGACCGGCGCCAACGAGAACGATGCGGTCTCCGGTGTGGAGAACATCAACGGCGGCGACGGCGACGACATGCTGATCGGCAATGCGTCCGAGAACACGATCCAGGGCAACCGCGGTCGCGACACGATCGAAGGCGGCTTCGGCTTCGATGTCCTGCGCGGCGGCGGCGGCTCCGACACGATCCGCGTCTCCGGTGACCTCGAGGCCGACCTGGTCGACTGCGGTTCAGGTGCGAGCACTCCCGACACCGACCAGGACACGGCCGTGCTCGACTACCTCGACCACCTGGCCGGCACCGCCGACTGCGAGACGGTGACGCGCGCTGCGCCGCCGCTCCTGGCGCCGGTCCTCGGCACCATCCGCAATGACCGCATGATCGGCTCGGCACGCGCCGACCTGCTCATGGGCCTGCGCGGCAATGACGTCCTGATCGGCCTCGGCAATGCGGACGACCTGCACGGCGGCATCGGCAACGACCTGCTCTACGGTGGGCTCGGCAACGACGACCTGTTCGGCACCTACGGCAACGACGGTCTCGTCGGCGGCGCGGGCAACGACATGCTCAGTGGCGGCTTCGGTCGCGACTTCATGCTCGGCGGCGCCGGCTCGGACCGCCTGTTCGGTGGTCTCGGCGTCGACCGCATGGATGGCGGCACCGGCCGCGACTTCCTGGTCTCGCGTGATGGCGACGCCGGCGACGTGGTCACCTGCACGCGCACCAACTCGCGCCTGCAGCGCGACGTCGTCGTGGCCGACCGCCGCGACGTGGTCCGCAACCGGGCGTTCTGCGCACGCGTGACGATCACCTGATCCACGCTGCATCCCGCGTTACGCACGAGCCGTCACCTCCGGGTGGCGGCTCGTGTCGTTGCCGGGGGAGTGGATGCGTCAGGCGCGCCTGTCGTTCGGACATCGAAAATCCCCGGGTGCTGAGCATCGATCGCTGGCGGGCAGGTGGCCACGCGGGTCACCCCGAATAGGGTAGGGTCGCGGCGTGCATGCGCCCCGCGCGCGTGCGTATGCGTGCCCGCACGCGTGAATCTTGGAGCCAGAACGATGACCAACCAGGGGACGAACGCGCTCATCGAGCGCATCGAGGCTGCGGCCGCGAAGTACCCGAACCAGAAGAGCGCGATCATTCCCGCCCTTCACCTCGCGCAGGAGCACTTCGGGTGGCTTCCGCCCGAGGCGTTCGAGGCCGTCGCCGAGGCGCTCGACACCACGCCTGCCTTCGCGCAGAGCGTCGCATCGTTCTACGACATGTTCCACCTGCAGCCCATGGGCAAGCACCTGATCGAGGTGTGCACCAACGTCGCCTGCGCGCTCAACGGCGCCGCCGGCGTGCTCGAGGAGTTCGAGGGCCAGCTCGGCGTCCACGCCGGCGAATCCACCGAGGACGGCCAGTACACGCTGCGCACCGTGGAGTGCCTGGGCGGGTGCGGCACGGCCCCGACGGTTGCGGTCAACAATCGATTCCGGGAGTTCTTCGAGCGCAGCCAGGTCAAGCCGCTGCTGCAGGAGCTCAAGGCGACGCCCGCCGGCTGGTCCGAGGGTGAGGGTCAGGTCTGATGAGCAGCACTCCCCAGCGTCCCGCTCCCCCCAAGACCAAGCCCGGCTCGCTCGGCGACACGGTGCTGTGGAGCATGCTCGGTGACGCCGAGCACCTGCAGGGCATCGACGACTACGTCGCCGCCGGCGGCGACGAGCAGCTGCCGCGCGCGATCAAGGCCGAGCCCGACGCGCTCGTCCAGGAGCGCAAGGATGCCAACCTCCGCGGTCGCGGCGGTGCGGGCT
>JAOPYU010000101.1 GCA_025964455.1 Thermoleophilia bacterium
CGATGAGCGTGTACGAGATCCACCCCGGTTCGTGGGCGCGAGTTCCCGAGGAGGTCAACCGCTCACTGACATGGCGCGAGCTGGCTCCCAAGCTCATCGAGCACGTGCAGCGCACGGGCTTCACGCACGTGGAGTTCATGCCCGTCATGGAGCCCCCGTTCTACGGCTCGTGGGGGTACCAGACGACCGGCTACTTCGCGCCGACGAGCCGCTTCGGCACGCCCGACGACTTCAAGTTCCTGATCGACGAGCTGCACCGCGCCGGCATCGGCGTGCTGCTGGACTGGGTGCCCTCGCACTTCCCCACCGACCAGCACGGCCTCGGCTTCTTCGACGGTACGCACCTGTACGAGCACGCGGATCCGCGCCAGGGCTTCCACCCGGACTGGAAGAGCTGGATCTTCAACTACCAGCGCAACGAGGTCCGCAGCTTCCTGCTCTCGAGCGCGCGCTACTGGCTCGAGGAGTTCCACATCGACGGCCTGCGCGTCGACGCGGTCGCCTCGATGCTCTACCTGGACTACTCGCGCAAGGAGGGTGAGTGGATCCCCAACGTGCACGGCGGGCGCGAGAACCTCGAGGCGATCGAGTTCCTGCGCACGCTCAACTCGCAGGCCTACTCGCTCTTCCCCGACATCGCGATGGTCGCGGAGGAGTCGACGGCGTGGGGCGGCGTCTCGCGCCCGACCTACGTCGGGGGCCTCGGCTTCGGCATGAAGTGGGACATGGGGTGGATGCACGACACCCTCCAGTACTTCGGTCGCGACTCGATCCACCGCCGCCATCACCAGGGCGAGCTGACCTTCCGCCAGATCTACGCCTACAGCGAGAACTTCATGCTGCCGCTGTCACACGACGAGGTCGTGCACGGCAAGGGATCGCTGCTGGCGCGGATGCCCGGCGACGAGTGGCAGCAGTTCGCCAACCTGCGGCTGCTGCTCGCCTACATGTGGATGCTGCCGGGCGCCAAGCTGCTGTTCCAGGGCTGCGAATTCGCGCAGGGGCGCGAGTGGAACCACGATTCGAGCCTGGACTGGCACCTGCTCGAGCGGCCCCAGCACGCCGGCATCCAGGCGCTCGTGGCCGACCTGAACCGCGTGTACCGGGAGAACCCCGCCCTGCACGAGCTGGACTTCGATCCCGCAGGCTTCTCGTGGGTCGATGCGAGCGACGACGAGGCGAGCGTGTTCTCGTGGCTGCGCCATCCGGGGACCGAGGGCGCGCCGCAGGTGCTCGTGGTGCTCAACGCGACGCCGGTGCTGCGGCACGGCTACCGCGTCGGCGTGCCACATGGCGGGCGCTGGGAGGAGATCCTCAACACCGACGCCGCCGAGTACTGGGGCGGCGGGCAGGGCAACCTCGGCGCGACGGAGGCGACCGAGCAGCCGACCCACGGCCAGCCGTGGTCGGTCGAGCTGACGCTTCCCCCGCTGGGTGCGGTGGTGCTGCGCCGGGAAGGTGCGGCGACGTGAGGGACGACCGACTGGGGGCGACCCCGCGCGACGATGGCTCGTGCGAGTTCCGCGTGTGGGCGCCGTGGGCCGAGCGCGTGACCGTCGCGCTGGCGGACGAGCGCCGCGAGCCGCTGGAGCCCGGCGAGCACGGCTACCACCATGGGCGCGTCGCCGGCGTGGCGGCCGGGGATCGCTACGCGGTGCTGCTGGACGACGATCCGCTCGAGCTGCCGGACCCGGCCTCGGCATCGCAGCCGGACGGCGTGCACGGGTGGTCTCAGGTCGTCGACCACCGCGCGTACGCCTGGGGCGACGATGCATGGCGCGGCCGCCCGCTCGAGGAGTACGTGATCTACGAGCTGCACGTCGGCACCTTCACGCCCGAGGGCACGTTCGATGCGGTGATCGGCCGTCTCGACGAGCTGGCCGAGGACGGCATCACCGCCATCGAGCTGCTGCCGGTCGCGCAGTTCCCCGGCGGGCGCAACTGGGGCTACGACGGCGTCGACCTGTACGCCGCGCAGTCGACGTACGGCGGGCCCGAGGTGCTGCGCCGCCTCGTCGACGCCGCGCACGCGCACGGCATCGCGATCATCGTCGATGTCGTCTACAACCACCTCGGCCCCGAGGGCAACTACCTGGGCAAGTTCGGTCCGTACTTCACGAGCCAGCACCACACACCCTGGGGCGATGCGGTCAATGTGGACGGTCCCGGCAGCGACGAGGTGCGCCGGTTCTTCATCGAGAACGCGCTGCAGTGGGTCTGCGACTTCCATGCCGACGCGCTGCGCCTCGACGCGATCCACGGCATCCTCGACACATCCGCGCACCCCTTCCTCGCCGAGCTCACCGAAGCCGTGGAATGGGAGGCCGCCCGCGCCGAGCGCAGCGTGCACGTGATCGCCGAATCCGACCTCAACGACGTGCGGGTCATCACCCCGCGCGAGGCGGGCGGGCTCGGGTGTCACTCGCAGTGGACGGATGACTTCCACCACGCGCTGCACGTGGCACTGACAGGCGAGCTGCGCGGCTACTACGCTGACTTCGACGATCCGGTGGAGCGACTCGCCGAGTCGCTGCGCCGCGGCTTCGTCTACACCGGGCAGCGCTCACGGCACCGCGATCGCCGCTTCGGCTCCGATTCCAGCGGGCTGCCGGGCGAACGCTTCGTCGTGTACGCGCAGAACCACGACCAGGTCGGCAACCGCCTGCTCGGCGACCGCCTCGCCGCGACGCTCGAGCCAGCGGCGCAGCGCGTGGCGCTGGCGGCGGTGCTGCTCTCGCCCTTCGTGCCCATGCTCTTCATGGGCGAGGAGTACGGCGAGGTGCGCCCCTTCCCGTACTTCACGAGCCACGGGGACCCACAGCTCGTGGCAGCGGTCCGGAAGGGTCGTCGCGAGGAGTTCGCCCACTTCGGGTTCGAGGGCGAGGCGCCTGACCCGCAGGGCGAGGAGACCTTCTGCGCCGCCGTGCTCGACTGGGACGCGCGCCGCGAGGGGCGCCACGCGGAGCTGCTGTCGTACACCCGCGAGCTGCTGCGCCTGCGCCGCGAGCACCCCTCCATCCGCACCATGCCCGAGCTCGCCGACGTCACCGTCGACGGCCGGGTGCTGACCATCGAGCGAGGCGCTGCTGGTGAGCGCACCCGTCTCGTCATCGACTTCGACGCGTACGACGTGACGCTCGAGCAGATCATGCCGCGCAGTGAAGTGCTGCTCGGCGCGGGGGTACCTGCATGACACAGGGAACACGAACCTGGCCCGGAAAGCCCTACCCACAGGGCGCGACGTGGGACGGCGAGGGCACCAACTTCTCGATCTTCTCCGAGCACGCCGACGGGGTGGAGCTGTGCCTGTTCGACGAGGCCGACGACGCGGAGCCCTCCCACGTCATCGAGCTCTCCGAGCGCACCAACCTCAACTGGCACGTGTACCTGCCCGACGTGCGGCCGGGCCAGCTGTACGGCTACCGGGTCCATGGCCCGTGGGATCCACACAACGGACATCGCTTCAACCACCACAAGCTGCTCATCGATCCCTACGCCAAGAGCGTCGCGGGTGACATCTCGTGGAACGAGACGGTGTTCGGCTACCGGGTCGGCGAGGACGACACGGTGATGGACGACCGCGACAGCGCGGGCTCCATGCCCAAGTGCGTCGTGGTCGATCCGGCGTTCGAGTGGGGCGATGACCGCAAGCCCGACCATGCATGGAACCGGACGGTCATCTACGAATCGCACGTCAAGGGCATGACGATGCTCCACCCGGGCGTGCCCGATCACCTGCGCGGCACCTACCTCGGGATGAGCTACGACCCGATCATCGACCACCTGCTCTCGCTCGGCGTGACGGCGATCGAGCTGCTGCCGGTGCACGAGTTCACGAGCGACCAGTTCCTCGTGGAGAAGGGCCTCACCAACTACTGGGGCTACAACTCCATCGCATTCCTGTCGCCGACGGCGCGCTACGCCACCGAGCGCAGCCGCCACACGCTCAACGAGTTCAAGACGATGGTCAAGCGCTTCCATGCGGCGGGCATCGAGGTGATCCTCGACGTGGTCTACAACCACACCGGCGAGGGCAACCACCTGGGTCCCACGCTCTCGCTGCGCGGGGTCGACAACAAGTCCTACTACCGGCTCGTGCAGGGCGACGAGCGCCACTACATGGACTTCACGGGCACCGGCAACAGCCTCAACATGGTGCATGCGCGCACCATGCAGCTGATGATGGACTCGCTGCGCTACTGGACCCTCGACATGCACGTCGACGGCTTCCGGTTCGACCTCGCGCCGGTGCTCGCGCGCGAGCTGTACGAGGTCAATCGACTCGGCACGTTCTTCGACATCATCCAGCAGGACCCCGTGCTCTCGCAGGTGAAGCTGATCGCCGAGCCGTGGGACCTCGGCGAGGGCGGGTACATGGTCGGCGAGTTCCCGATCGGCTGGGCCGAGTGGAACGGCGAGTACCGCGACGCGGTCCGCAGCTTCTGGCGCGGCGACGCGGGCAAGCTGCCGGAGATGGCCTCGCGCCTGTCGGGGTCGGCTGACATCTTCGCGGCGAGCCAGCGCCACACCTACGCGAGCATCAACTTCGTCTCGGCGCACGACGGCTACACGCTCGCCGACCTCACGGCCTACGAGCAGAAGCACAACGAGGCGAACGGCGAGGGCAACAACGACGGCCACAACCACAACCTCTCCTGCAACTGGGGCGAGGAGGGCCCGACCGAGGTGGTCAAGATCCGCAACCTGCGCCTGCAGATGCGCAAGAACTTCATCGCGAC
>JAOPYU010000059.1 GCA_025964455.1 Thermoleophilia bacterium
GGCGTGCGAGCGTCGACGACGCCCCCTGGACATAGGAGCTGCCCGTGGCGAGCACGGCGGCCGCGCCCTGTGCGTCGGTGGGGCGCCCGACGGCGAAGGCGTCGTCCATCGCCGGGCGCATGTCCGAGAGCATGTCGGCGGGGGCGGCGGGCGTGGAGAGCGGGGTCACGTTCGTGAACGGCCCGGTGGGGATCGAATGCATGGTCGGCGTCCCTTCTTCGGTATCGGCGTGCGGGAGCAGGTGCGGGGCCTGCTCGCCACGTGCAGGTGGGGCCTGCTGGTGCGGCGTGTCCGATGCTGAAGGCGGGCGGCGCGGTCGTTCAGCGCCTCGACATCAGTGGTACCACGGGTCGTCGCAGGTGCGCAACGGGGTACCGACTCAGCGCCGCCGCTGGGCGTCGTCGTAGCGGCATTGGCGGTACACGGCATACGCTGAGACCGTGTGGCGCAGCACCTCGGCGGAGACGGCCTGGTGGTCGACGGCCCGGTCGGCGACGGCCACGCGGATCAGTTCCATGCCGCACGGAGTGCTCGTGCAGGCCCCGGGCGGCAGCTGCAGCGGCTCGATCGCGGTGAGCGGGATGTCGAACGAGACCGGCTCCGCGGGTGCGGGCGCCGGGACGGGCGTGAAGCCCTCGATGGGACGGATGGATCCAATGGCATCGATCATGGTGACCTCCAGGAGCGGCGTGCTCCTCCATCACCATGCGTCGGCTCGCGCGCCGGGTCTGTGGGGTGGGCTACATTCAGCAGTCCTGCTTGTAGGCCAGGTACGTCGCGGCCACCTTGGCGACCGTGTCCATCGGATCGACACGCCTGCTCAGTTCGTCGGTGCGCCCGAGGGTGCCGACACCTGCCTTGAGACCACCGTCGTCATAGGTCACGGTCCGACCGTCGACCCGCGCAGATCCCGTGTCCATCACGCTCGATGCGTCGAACCAGCCGCTCGAGCCGGTCGCGCCGCCGCTGGGTCCCAGCCCGCCGCCGACCCCGCCGATCGCTCCGATAGCGCCCATGTCCCGACCCCCCAGGATTCGCGTGCCGGCGACATGCCGGCTGGTGCGTGGATGGAAGGTCCGATACCAGCGTGCCACGACCGCCCGAGGGCGGCAAGCGGAACCGCCTCAGGCGAGCGAACCGCGCACGGCGAGGCCCGCTTCGACGTCGCGCAGGTCCTCCTGCATGCGCTCGATCAGGGCGTCGAGCGAGTCGAAGGTCCGCTGGCCACGGATGCGCTGCTCGAACGTGACGTGCAGGGTCGAACCGTAGAAGTCCGGGCCGGTGTAGCCGATCAGGTGCACCTCGACCGTGCGGGGCGGGTGCGACTGGTCGGCGGTGAACTGCGGGTTCGTGCCGACGCTCGTTGCTGCCGGCCAGCGCTCGCCGTCGAGCGTGGCGACGCCGCCGTAGACGCCGTCGGCCGGCACGAGGCGGGTGGGCAGCACGGCGAGGTTGGCGGTCGGCATCCCGAGCTCGCGACCGCGACGTGCGCCGTGCTCGACGGTCGCGGCGAGGTCGTAGGGGAACCCGAGCAGCTGCATGGCCATGTCGACGTTGCCGCCTGCGAGCAGTCGCCGGATGCGGCTCGAGGAGACAGGCTGGTCCCCGTCGACGAGCAGGTCGCACACGACCACGTCGATCCCGTGCGGGGTGCAGAGGGTGCGCAGGGTGTCGATGTCGCCCGCGGCGCGATGACCGAAGCGGAAGTTGTGGCCGACGACGACGGCTGCAGCCTGCAGGCGGCCGACGAGCCAGGAATCCACGAACTCCTCCGGCGTCAGCTGCGAGAACGCCTTGGTGAACGGGACGACCTCGACCTGGTCGGCGCCTGCAGCGAGGATGCGCTCGACACGCTCCTCGATCGAGCACAGCAGGGGCGGCGCCCCGCCGGCGACGACGGCGCGCGGGTGCGGGTCGAAGGTGGCGGCGACCACGCGACGTCCATCCGGGGCCGCGGCGACTCGGGCGAGGTCGAGCATGGAGCGGTGACCGCGGTGCACGCCATCGAACGTGCCGAGCGAGATCACGGGCGAGGACTGCGGGTGGTCGGAGATCACGCGGGGGATCCTTGCACGCTCGCGTCGACGGGGTCGACCAGCACGGTCCGCGGCTGCAGCAGCGTGCCGTCTGAGGTCAGCTCGGCCAGCGCGGCGAGGGTGCCGTCCGGTGCGAGCAGCGCGGCCGCGCCGACAAGCCCGGGGAGCAGGCTCGCGGGAAGGCGCCGTCCGGCGGCCACGTCGGCGAGCTGGTCCGCGTCCAGCTGCAGGCGGGGCAGGTCCGGGACGAGCTCGAGGGGATCGCGCACGTGCTCGAACGTCACTGCGTCGGGTGCGGGCGCCGCAGGGTCGTCGACGCTCCACTCCCCCACCTCGAGCCGCCGCAGCTCGACGCAGTGGGCCGGGCACCCGACCGCCTCGCCGAGGTCGCGCGCGAGCGCACGCATGTAGGTACCGGTGGCGCAGCGCACGTCGAGGGTCGCCCGAGGGCCCACCTCGCCATCCGACGGCTCGTGCCAGTCGACGAGTTCGATCGCGTCGAATCGCACCGGTCGCGGCGGCACGGTGATCGTCTCGCCGCGGCGGACGCGTCGATACGCGCGCTCCCCGTCGATGTGGATGGCACTGACGGCTGGCGGAACCTGCTCGGTGGCGGCTGCCAGGGCCGGTAGCGCCTGGGCTACGGCATCGCGCGTCGGGGCCGGGGCGTCGCTGACGACGAGGGCACCTTCGCGGTCGTCGGTGTCGCTCGAAGCTCCGAAGCGTACGTCGACGAGGTAGCGCTTGTCGTGCCCGACGACGTAGGGCATGAGGCGCGTGGCGCGCCCGATGAGCACGACCAGCAGGCCGCTGGCGAACGGGTCGAGGGTGCCGGCGTGCCCGGCTTTCGTCCCGC
>JAOPYU010000140.1 GCA_025964455.1 Thermoleophilia bacterium
GCGCGCATCGACGTGTGGAACCGCACGCGGGCTCGTGCAGAGGAGCTCGTTCGGCGCTTGCACGATGGTGCGCCTGATCTGGAGCTTCAGGTCCACGACCGGATGCCGATACGCCAACCGGCCCACGTGCTACTTGGCTGCGTGCCGTCGGATGCGATCGATCCGAGGGCGTTCTCCGGGTTGCACGAGGACACGTTGGTCGTCGACCTCGCCTACCGGCGAGATGGACGGCCGACGCCGATGATGGCCGCGGTGTCGAACCGACCCGAGCGTGGCGTTGACGGACGAGAGCTCCTCGTCCGCCAGGGAGCAGCCGCATTCCGGGAGTGGTTCGGTGTCGAGGCGCCGATCGAGGTGATGCGACGTGCAGTCAGGTAACGGGTTCCAGCAGGTGCCAGAGGCGCCCAACCCCGGTGGTGCACCGGGTGGTTCGCCCGTGCCCGCGACAGGCTTCGACCCGGCGGCCATGCCGCCGCCGGCCCCTGCCGCGACGCATGAACAGGTACCACTCGCGATGACGCCGCTCCAGCCGCCATTCCCGGGCGCCCAGCCCGTGGCTGCTCCCGCAGCGGCACCGGCGATGGCCCCGGCCCCCGGCGCCCCCGCATCCTTCCAGCCGACCGTCCCCGCCCAGCAGCCGCCTGCCGCGCCGGGTCTGCCCTACGGCGACCCCGCCGTGCTCGCCTTCCCCGCCGCGCCACCCGGCTCCGAGCCCGCTCCCGCTGCTGCTCCGCAGCCGGCAACCGGCCTCGCCCCGGCGCCGCCGGTCCAGCAGTACGCACCCGCGCCGCCCCCTGGCCAGGCGCCGGCCCCGACCGCAGCACCGATCGCCGCTCCCTCGCTCGGCCAGCCGCCCTCGATGGCGCCTGCGGCACCGATGCACCCGTCGCCGCCCCAGCAGCCGATGCAGGCCCCGCAGCAGCAGCCCCCGCAGCAGCAGCAGCCTCCGCAGCAGCAGGCTCCCGTTGGAGAGCTCCCGGCGATGTCGCCCTTCGGCCTGCAGCCCCCGGCTGATCCCGCAGCGCCCGTCGACCCGTCGCAGCAGCAGCGCGTCTCGACTCCGACCAGCCCGCCGCCCGCAGCCGCCGGCTCGGTGAAGAAGGACCTCGCGTCGATGGGCCTCAAGGGCGCCACGACGATGCAGCTCCAGGCGAAGAAGCTGCGTATCGGCGAAGTGCTCATCGAGATGGGCATGATCGACCAGGGCCAGCTCGACCACGCCCTCAAGTTCCAGAAGGAGACCGGCCAGCGCCTCGGCAAGGTCCTCATCTCCGAAGGCATCGTCTCGGCGAACGACATCGCCCGTGCCCTCGCGCGCCGCCTCACCATCGAGTACGTCGAGCTCGGCGAGATGTCGCTGTCGCCGGACGTGCTCGCCCTCATCCCGTTCGAGACATGCTCGCGCAACGACGTCGTGCCGATCGGCGAGCAGGGCGGGTCGCTCCTCGTCGCGATGGCCGACCCGACCAACGTCTTCGCCCTCGACGACCTGCGACTGGTGACCGGCCGCGACGTGCGCGTCGTCGTCGCATCGCCGGACCAGATCGACATCATCCTGTCGCGGATGATCAGCCTCGACGATGCCGTCTCCGACGCCACCGCCGGCGCCGACGACTGGGACGACGACCACGTCCCGCTCGAGGACATCAAGAACTCCGAGGCCGACGCTCCGGCCGTGATGCTCGTCAACCAGATCATCACCCAAGCCGTCGTCAACGGCGTCTCGGACCTCCACTTCGAGCCGCAGGCCGACGACATGGTCGTGCGCTTCCGCAAGGACGGCGTCCTGCAGCACGTCACCACGGTGCCGGGCAAGCTCAAGAACGGCGTCACGAGCCGCCTCAAGATCATGGCGAGCCTCGACATCTCCGAGCGGCGAAAGCCGCAGGACGGCCGCGTCGGCCTGCGCGTCGGCGACAAGCCGATCGACCTGCGTGTCGCGTCGCTCCCGACGGTGTACGGCGAGAAGACCGTGCTCCGCGTGCTCGACAAGTCCAACGTCATGCTCGACATGTCGGACCTCGGCTTCCTGCCGGCCCAGCTCGACAAGCTCCGCTACTGCTACACGCAGCCATACGGGTGCCTGCTCGTGACCGGACCGACCGGCTCGGGCAAGTCGACGACGCTCTACGGCGCCGTCAACGAGATCAACGACATCGAGAAGAACATCATCACCGTCGAGGACCCGGTCGAGTACCGCCTCAAGGGCATCAACCAGGTCCAGGTCAACAACAAGGCCGGCCTGTCCTTCGCCGCCGCGCTCAAGTCGATCCTGCGCTGCGACCCGGACATCGTGATGATCGGCGAGATGCGCGACCACGAGACCGCCTCGATCGGCATCGAAGCCGCGCTCACGGGCCACCTCGTGCTCTCCACCCTGCACACCAACACCGCCCCGGGCGCGATCACCCGCCTGACCGAGATGGGCATCGAGCCCTACCTGGTCTCGAGCTCCGTGCTCGGCGTGCTCGCCCAGCGACTGGCGCGTCGCCTGTGCAAGTGCAAGGAGGAGTACACGCCGACCCGCGAGTACCTCGTCGAGATGAAGTTCCCCGACTGGGCACTTGCCGAGTACGACCAGCAGCCCTTCAACCTGTGGCGCCCCAAGAGCTGCGAGCGCTGCATGGGCAAGGGCTACAAGGGCCGAATGGGCCTGCACGAGGTCATGCTCATGAGCGAGGAGATCGCGAAGCTCGCGATCGCCCACGCCAGCGCCGAGGAGATCGAGAAGGTCGCCATCGAGCAGGGCATGATCACGCTCTGGAACGACGGCGTGCGCAAGATCATGATGGGCCAGACGACGATGGACGAGCTCCAGCGCATCGTCCAGCACTGACCCCTCGAAGTCGGCCAGCTGACATTGCACCCCGTCGCGGGTGCTCGTCCATTTCAGTCCGGCCGCCGTATCGCCGATGTGGCCTACGAGGATCCGTCCCACGACGAGGTTGAGCCGTGCTCGAGCTGCGAGACATGTTCATGAAGATGGTCGATGCCGGTGCATCCGACCTGCATCTGGTGGTCGGTGCACCGCCCCAGCTCCGCGTTCGCGGCGAGCTGCGCACGGTGGAGGGCTACGGCGACCTGTCGCCAGAGGACACGCGTGAGCTGGTCTTCGGCATCCTCACCAACGAGCAGCGACAGAAGCTCGAGGTCCAGTGGGAGCTCGACTTCTCGTACTCGGTGCCAGGCATGTCCCGCTGGCGCGTCAATGCCTTCTTCCAGCGCGGCGCAGTCGGCGCGGCCTTCCGAATCATCCCGGAGAAGATCCGTCCGCTCTCGGAGCTGAACGTCCCGGACTCCGTCTACCAGCTGTGCGACCTGCCGCGTGGCCTCGTGCTCGTCACCGGACCGACCGGCTCGGGCAAGTCGACCACGCTCGCCGGCATGATCGACGTGATCAACGAGCAGCGCCA
>JAOPYU010000155.1 GCA_025964455.1 Thermoleophilia bacterium
GGTGATCGTGTCGGCCGACGCGGCCGGGGCGACGAGCAGGCCCGCGACGAGCGAGGACAGGAGAATGAGAAGAACGCGATTCCAGGACATGGCAGCGCTCCTACCCCACGCTCGATTGTTCGCAAACACAACAGTTACACCAGTCATGCAGTTCGAGGCCGCATGGCTCCACGCCCACGTTCAGCTCGGAGGCGCGTCCTCGGCGTCGGTTCGCCGGGCACGCCGCTCGGCGCGGCGTCGCTCGTGCTGGCCGGCGAGCACGAGCCGTCGCAGCGCGACCTGCGCGAGCTCGACGCCGGTGACGTTCTCCTCGTCCACGACGTCGTCGGCGCCGGCTTCGGAGATCTCGTCGACGTACATGTTGTAGCGGCCGCGCGCGACGATCGGCACGTCGGGCGCGAGCTGGCGCGCCTGCGCCACGATCGTGCGGATCGCGGTCGGGTCGGGGATCGTCACGACGATGATGCGCGCGCTGGCGAGGTTCGCGCGCGTGAGGATCTCCGGGCGGGCGGCATCGCCGAAGACCACGCACGTCCCTGGCGGCAGGTCCTCGTCGGTGCCGCCGGTCTCGGCGCGGGGATTGAGCTCGATGACGGTCACGGGCAGCCCGTCGCCCGCGAGCGCCGCAGCCACCGATCGACCGGCGGGACCGACCCCGACCACGATCGCGTGGTCACCCATCGCGTGCTCGACCTCCTCGGGCTCGCGATGCGAGGCGTCGACACCGGCAGCCAGCTGGCTGCGCTGCACCACGCGGCTCGTGCCGGCGAGCACCCACGGGGTGATGAGCAGCGTGACGAGGGATGCAGAGACGAGCAGTCGGAACGTGTCACCCGACACGAGCTCGACGGCGACGCCGGTCGTGAGCACGGCGAAGGAGAACTCCCCCAGCTGCGCGAGGCCCGCGGCGCTCATCACCGCCGCCGGACTCGGCACCCGCGCGGCGCGCGCAGCGATCCAGGTGAGCAGCGCCTTGCCGAGCACGAGCGGCACGACGACCGCCACGATCAGGGCGATGTGGTGCACCATCCACTGCGCGTCGGCGAGCATCCCCACGTACGCGAAGAAGATCGCGAGCAGCCCCATGCGGATCGGGGCGATCTCGCTGCGCACCTGCGAGGCGTAGACGGCGTCGGCCATGATGATGCCGGCGACGAAGCCGCCGAGCGCGGGCGACAGCTCGAGCGCCCAGCACGCGCCGATCGCCCCGAGCGACACCGTCAGCGACGACAGCGCGAGCAGCTCGCGCGAGGCGGCGTTCTGCGCCATGAAGATCCGGCGCATCGCGATGCGCTCGAGCACGAACACGCCCGCGACGAGCAGCAGCAGCTTGCCGAGCGCGAGGCCGAGCTCAGCCGCGAACCCGTGCGTGGCTCCGGTGACGTGCGCTCCCGGCAGCAGCGGGATCAGGATCAGCACCAGCACGACGATCACGTCCTGGGCGATGAGCACGCCCGTCGTGACGAGCCCATGGACGCTGTCGCTCTCGGAGCGGTCGGCGAGCACGCGGATCACCACCGCCGTGCTCGACAGGCTCACCGCGACCCCGACCACGAACGCCGCGGAGCCGCCGAGGCCCGCCGCGAGCGCGACCCCGGTGCCGGCCGCGCATGTCAGCACCACCTGCAGCAGGCCGGCGACGAGCGCCGTCGTACCGAACTTGCGGACCTTGTCGATCGGCAGGTCCAGTCCCACGGTGAACAACAGCAGCGCCACTCCCACTTCGCCCATGAAGGAGAAGGAGCTGATGTCGTCGATCACGTCGAGCGACGAGGGGCCGCCGACGACCACGCCCGCGAGCAGGTACCCGACGAGGACGCTCTGGCCGAGGCGCTGCGCGATGAGCCCGAACACGACGCACATCGCGAGCACGATCGCCACGTCGACGAGCACATCGATGGATCCCGTCGACGCAGTGCTGGCTGCGACAAGCGGGGCGAAACTCACGAACCGCCGCCCCAGCTGATCTCGTCGACGCCCTCCCAGCCTGCGGGCGCAGACGTTCCGGCGTGGTCGTGCATGCCCATCTTCACGACGACGAGCCCGAGCAGCGCACACTTGAGGCGAACCGGGGTCAGGTCGATCCCCAGCAGCTCGACGATGTCCTCGCGGCGCATGGCGGCGACCTCATCGAGGGTCTTGCCGATGATCTCGTCGGAGAGGATCGACATCGACGCCTGGCTGATCGCACAGCCCTGGCCGGTGAACTTCACGGCCGCGACCCGGCTGGCGTCGTCGACGGAGACCTGCACGTGCAGCTCATCGCCGCAGAGCGGGTTCTGCCCCTCCGCCTCGAAGGTCGGCTCCGCCATCGTCCCGTAGTTCTGGGGATTGCGGTAGTGCTCGAGGATGTATTCCCGGTACAGGTCGTCCATCTGGGGCCCACCCTATCGCGTCTCGCAGGTCGCCTCGCGTGAGCACGCGAGCACGCGAGCACGCGCGCACGAGGGCGCGTGCGTGATCAGTCGGTTCAGCTGAGCCCGAACACCGAGCGCACCTCGGCCAGCCCCTCGATGAGCCGGTCGATGTCCTCGCGGGTGTTGTAGGCGTAGACGCTCGCGCGCGCGGTGGCGTGGATGCCCAGCCGCTTCATGAGCGGCTGGGTGCAGTG